>JBDROC010000084.1:0-3587 GCA_043810475.1 Methanobacteriota archaeon
CAAAACCGCTCGGAAAAATGAAGGACGTGAAACACGTAATGTCCCCTGAAACAATTACAATTGCGGTAAGGAACGGATTCAAGCCTGAGCAAATGCTAAAAGACACTGAGAATATGCTCAAAGAACAGGGTGAGAAAAACATTGATGACCTCATGGAAGTAGTACTTGATTCCTGGAAATCCAGTGCGACAAGAAAACTACACTATGAATTGCCAACGCGCTACCCCTTCCATTTGGGGCAATCTTACTGGGATGTGCTTTTGCAGTAATGCAGAGGTGCAAAGCTCTCAGGACAATGTGAAAACATCCAAAAATCCAATTTGGACAATTTGCTAAGATAAGGATTTAATGGAGAAACTAAGTGAACCACCATCGAAGAGTCGTAACACGAAATAAGCGAAACTGGAATGACACGCTTAGACCAAAAGGTACAAAATCTGGCTATAGTGGCTTGGATTACACTTTAGAAAATGGACATCCGATTTTCGGCTCAAAGGTGGCTCCTACAACATCCACAATTATTCATAGTATGGAACTTGGTAAGCCCAATGCGCGCCCCAATTTGCAGGGTAGGAACTCCGTAAGGAGTTACGATGACGCAGAGGGTAGAGGATATGATAAAAAGCGAAAGTCGGTCTGTAATCGGCTGAATAGAGGTTCAAAATTTGCCTCAACATGAAAATGTGCTGACTTATCATTGGTATTTGATAGTGTGAATGAAGGTAAATCTATGAAAGTAGGATATTCAATTACGCCGCAAGGTGAGAAGCTTACTAACCTGCAACTTCAAGACCAGTGGAATAATATCGACTGGAACAAAGCTGAAAACCAGGTCAATAGACTACAAGTCAGGATCACTAAAGCAGTTAAAGAAAGTAAATGGTATTTGGTAAAAAGGTTGCAGTATCTGCTAACCCACTCGTATTATGCGAAACTGTTAGCAACAAGAAACCCAACTCAAAATAAAGGCAAAAGAACGGCAGGAATTGACGGTGAAACATGGTCATCACCAGAATCCAAAATGAAAGCCGCTCTCAGTCTAACTGATAAAAAATATGTGGCAAAGCCATTAAAAAGAGTATACAAGACTGAAGTTAGATATGAATCCTTATCTTGATACAGACTATTTTATCTTACGCAAGATGAAATTGAAAATCGCGAAACTAAAAGTTTCGGTAAAAAGAGTGTGGAATAAAGTAAAGAAAGTTTGGCAACCTGAAACTGAGACCATGACAAATAACTGCTGCCCGATTTAAAGGGTTATCGAATGCTTGAGCCGTATGCGGTGAAAGTCGCATGTACGGTTCTTAGAAGAGGCGGAGGGAGCAATCTCTCCTCCTTATTCGACTCGTTGATAAGAGCGAAACCCCGTGGGCGTTATGTGAGGACTGCTATAAAAGTATTCAACTATATATCAAAAAGCGTGGAAGTTGTAAGAGATGCTAAATGTTCCTTTAGAAGTTTCCGATTACAGAAAGGTTCATATCATTAAAAACGTAATATTCATGACCCTAAAGTGTCAGGAGGCGAACAAGCTCATGTCCAATAAAGAGAAAAAGAAACCCAAGGAAAATCCAAAGCCTGTGCCCAAGAAAAAATAGTTCAAATTGATTTTTTTCATTTTTTTTCAATGAACTGGTTTGAAGTATTCATCCGCTATATGAATTATGAAAAATAATCTATCCGATATTCTCGACATTATTTCTCAAAAATCGCAATTTCTCGGATAAAAACAAGATGTAATAGGAAAATCTTGTGAAACCGATATGCCAATTTTCGAAAAAAGTTTTGGCGACGATCTAACTATCACACAGAGGTCGATTTCCTAAAGTTTCTGACCACAAAAAACGGCCTGGCAGCCTATTTCTCCAACGAATTGAGCAACAATGATAAGCCTGTGCATTATATTCTCTTTACGAGATCGTCCAGCAGCTTTTTGAGGTCTTTTATATTCTGTTCATAAGATAGTGCAGAAAGGTAATCTTCATATGCAGGATGCTCATCTATCTCGCCCTGCTCAATCATTTTTTCAATAGCTCCAGGATTTTTTGCATTATATTTTTTCAATATGCTCTTTAAAAATTCCTTTTGCTCTGAGATTTTAGATAGTATAAGAAATGTTTCAGTCTCCACACCTCTTACATGCGGGCTAATTATTGGTGATTGGGCTGCTTCAGATGCGCTGTGCATAAAAATACCTTTGAACTAACAATTAGTAAGTCTGGGTATATAAAAAGATGCCGAGGTATTTATCAAGTACTCAAGAATCCCGCACCTTCGCCGCAATTGTCAACCTTCTGCGCTTTTGGCTTCATTCCGGGCTCTCTTTTTGCGATGATGCCTGCGCTCTCTTTTGCGCTTTCTCCTTCTGTTCGGCACCGTATGCCGCCAGTCTTCGTGACTGCCTTTGAAGGCGGAGTGAATGCACGTTGTCCGGCATTCACGGGGGTAGCCTGCGGAGCATACTTGGGGTCTGGGGATTCCCCAGCGGGGTCTGGGGCAGAGCCCCGGAGTGGCGGCGGGTAACCAGTAGCAAAAAAAAAGAGAGGATTACAAGAAGCCGAAGAACTCGGTTATCCTCTGCAGGAGTGAGGGGGATTGTTCGTGCTCGTGTTCTTCTTCCATGATGAACTTTGCTTCGAGCCGTTCTTCCCTGATATATATAGTGGGGTGGGTCATGCTCTCACCCACTTATATCCATAGAACACGCCGCCCGGGAGTGGTGATGGGCATACCCTTTCTGCTTCCTTTGGGGATTTGATCCTGTGTGCTCTGCGTCCCTTCTTTAGCAGGCGCAGCTCCTTCTCCAGTATCTTCTGGCTGCCGACTTCGGACTTCTTGCGCTCTCTCAATTCCAGTGCTTCGATGCGATGGGTAAACCCAACTATCCCGACATCGAGCCTTATCGCCTGTTCTTCAGTGGCATTATCCGCTAAGAACTTGCGAATTAAATGTACCAGTCCACCATGTGCCCTGATGGCATCCCGCTCCACGGGCGATACCCTGGCGCTGACCTGTACCTCATCACCTGGCATAGTATCCGTGGATTACCCCGCAACTTTTTGCTTTCCACACGGCGCTGTATCAGGTAGCGGAATGCCGAACATCTGTGTCACGGCAGCACGCGCAGCCTCGCTCCTGTTAAGAAAGCGACTCATCTTGACCGCATCATCCATCGCCTTCAGCTGGTCTCTTGTAAAGCGTATATACGTCGGTATACTGCCGCCTGGCTGCCTGGTTCTCTTACCCTTGCTCTTTATCATGTGTCTCCTATATTACTACTATAATAAGCGAATATTGCTCTTTAGACTAATAAATATTGCTATTGTAATAGCAGAGTCATATAAAGTGGATCAATATCACAACATTTATGTAACCGTAAGCATATTGTAATATTCAGGTAAACCATGAAGAAAACAAAAGCCAGCACAGCAACGGCAGTGGCAAAAGGGCAGCGCAACAAGGCCATCATATGCGCTACAGTGAGTCCCTGGCTGAAGACCAGGCTCGAAAAAATGGTCGACGGCAAGGAGTTCTCATCTGTGAGCGACATCGTCAGCCTGGCATGCCACGAGTTCATGATCAGA
>JBDROC010000085.1:0-11213 GCA_043810475.1 Methanobacteriota archaeon
TGCCAATATTGAAGTGATCAAAAAAGAAAAGCTTGTCGCGAGATCTGGAGAACTTGGCGAATATCTAATGAAAAAGCTCAAAGCTCTCGATAAGGATTATGTAAAAGAGATACGCGGCAAGGGACTGATGGTAGGAATGGAGCTCTCTACAAAATGCGAAGACATTGTCAACAGGTCAAGGGAACTCGGTGTGCTCCTTAATTGCACTTCGGAATCAGTGCTGCGCTTTGTGCCGCCCCTCACTATCACCAGGGAACAACTGGATGCGGTGGTCGGAGTGATTGATGAGATTTGAGAAACTCGTTAGGAACTCAGTAAAAGAAATAAAAGAGTACGTTCCAGGGAAGTCCATAGAAGAGATAGCCCTGAAGTACAACCTTGATCCAGAAAAGATAATAAAGCTGGGCTCCAACGAGAATCCGCTTGGACCTTCACCGCTTGCGGTCGAGGCTATGAGGGAAAAAGCCGGAAAAGTCCATTTATATCCGCCTTCTGATGCACTTGAATTAAGAAACGCGCT
The DNA here is from genome assembly GCA_043810475.1 of Methanobacteriota archaeon. GTDB lineage: Archaea > Halobacteriota > Methanosarcinia > Methanosarcinales > Methanoperedenaceae > Methanoperedens. The sequence goes on from JBDROC010000085.1 coordinate 521, forward strand.
CTCGGAATACACAGGTTACCCTGCTAACAACATCGTGGTATCCGGGAACGGCATGGACGGCATCCTTGATACCATGATGAGGTTGTTCATGTCGCCGGGGGCTGAAACAATAATCCCAATACCCACGTTCTCATACTACGAGATAGCAACACTTGCTAACGGCGGGAAACCGGTGTTCTTAAAAAGGGACAGTGATTTTGACATAAGCCACAGGGATATTCTCGCCAGAGTCAACAGCAATACGAAGATGATATTCCTTTGCTCGCCAAACAACCCATCAGGGAACGTTATGAGGGAAGAAGAGGTCAGGAACATCCTTGATAAATCGGGCGCTATCGTGTTCATCGACGAGGCGTATGTGGACTTTGCAGAGACATGCCTTTCAGGTCTTGTGAAAGAACATGATAACCTGATCGTGGGGCGCACATTCTCTAAAGCTTTTGGTCTTGCAGGGATGCGCCTGGGCTATGCCATTGTTCCGCAGTGGCTCTCCCGTGAATACATGAAGGTCATGACCCCGTTCTCAGTGGATGTGCTCTCACTTGCAGGCGGCATTGCAGCACTTTCGGATAGAGAGTATATCAAAAAAAGCATTGATACAGTAAAAAAAGGATGCGCACAGCTTACCATGGGACTTGAGCCCCTGTGCAGAGTGTACCCCTCTGAAGCGAATTTCATAATGATAGATGTTGCTCCCTGCACAGCAGCACAGATATGTGAAAAACTTCTGAGAATTGGTATAATAGTACGCGACTGCACATCCTTCAGGGGCGCGGGCGATTCGCTCATAAGGATAAGTGTAGGAACAAAGAAGCAGAACAAAAAGGTAATAGCAGCAATGCAGATGATCTTATGACCGGGTCAATGATCATCGCTCTCACAGGCACGCCTGGAACTGGAAAGACAACGGTGTGTGAGTTCATAAAAGAACATTCCATGTACAGAGATAAGTACCGTATTATCGACCTTCATAAACTCATCATGGATGAGAAACTTTACACAGGAAAGGATGAGATCCGGGACAGCTACAATGCAGATATGGAGCGCCTTAAGGCAAGGGTAGCTGAACTTATCAAACAGACGCCAGAGGGGATGGATACCATCATGGAAGGGCATGTTTCACATTACATGCCATCAGATGTGATCATAGTGCTTCGGGCAGCACCTGTGGCCCTCAGGAAACGCCTCGGGAAAAGGAGAGAATATTCCTTTGATAAGGTCAAGGAGAACTCCGACGCTGAGGCGCTGGATGTGATCCTTGTGGAATCTGTGGAGAGCAGCGACCGGGTTTTTGAGATCAACACAACCGATATGAACCTGATATCTGTGGTAAAATCAGTGGTTGATATAATAGAGTCCTTGAAAAAAGGGAAGCTTCCTGAGGAATATCTGCCCGGGAAGATCAACTGGATCGAGCAGGTAGAACTTTGAATATCAGGCAAGCCTTGTCTGCTGGTATCTCGCCTTTAACCCTTCAAGGTCTATCAGATCATTCAGGATATTTATCAGGATCTCTGTCCCACGGCTTTGCACACTGCTGTCTTCACCAGATATCTCAAATGCCGGGTCATCGTGAGGTATTTTTATTCTCGTTACTGCAGCCCTGTGTTCCTTCAGGCGCGGATCTTTTGATTCCTTCACAGTCTTTGTTTTTTGCGCTTCGATACCGAGAAGTTCAAGCTCATACTTGAAACACGGACGCAGGAACAGAGAAGTCAGGATAAAGACAGCGACTTCCTGTCTTTCTGAAGGGTCTATATCTGACAGGTGTTCCTTCAGGATGTTGTATATGTCCCGGTTCAATTTGTTCTTTAAAACATATACTTTTGAGGGTGGAATTTCTATCTCCTCAAGATGTCCAAGATCAGAGAGCGCACGTAGATAGCCTGTTAGTATCAGTCTGTGCTGGTCGTACCCGCTATTCTTTAATTCCCGCGCTATCCGGCTTATGGACATTTGCTGGCGCGCCAGTATTTCAGTAAGAATATTATAAAATTGGGACATCCTATACTTAATTTGGTAACAAACCGGATAAATGCTTTGGTTGATAGTGAGCCTTTATTATATCCTGTCTATATTATTACTAATAATGGAACAGGGTGAACTTCATGCCTTTAAGAAAATAATGATCCCACTGGACGGTTCGAAACTATCCGAAGGAGCGTTAAAATACGGAGTGAGCATCGCGGATAAATTCAAAGCTGAAATAATCCTTGTTTCTGTATTTTCCTCAAAAAATCCGGACAGCATCTTCAAACAGAGGATCAGGGAAACTGATCCGGAACTTGCTCATGAAACTGAAAAGATGCACATAATGGATCTTATGGAAAATTATCACAAAGTCGTTAAGAAGGCTGTCACCGGTCATAAGGTCAGGGTTAGAAGCCTGCTCAGGGATGGTGAACTCTCGGCTAAATCTGTGGTCAGCATCCTGCTTGATGTTGTCGAAAAGGAAAAGGTGGACTTTATTGTCCTGTCATCGATTGGAAAATCCGGATTTAAGAAATTGAAGCTCGGAAGCGTTACCGAAGAGCTTTTAAAAACCATCCGCATACCTGTTCTCTGTGTTAAAGAATGACTGATACAGATATCACTCTGAAGGTTCTTAAAGAAACAAGAAAAATAAACTGATCGAGCTTGAACTGAAGCATTTATCCAATAACCTTTAATAGCTCATAAATGAATTTTGAGCCGGGCCCCGATGGGGTAGTCCGGATATCCTTTGAGATTGCGGATCTTAAGACCTGGGTTCAAATCCCAGTCGGGGCGCCTGGTTTATTATTTATCTTTCGTATCTCTTTTTCATAAAGGTTATTCAATATATTTGGCAGATTGAGATAGTGTTGAGGAGAAAAAATTGAATGATTATGGAAGATATTCAAAAGAGATATATAATTATTTCAAGAAGGAGGTGAATTGTCCATGACAATATCCGTAAGATATGAACATTTAAATGACCTGAAATTCCTGAAAGACATGATGGGACTTAAAATGTCTGAAATGCTTCGAGAATTGATCGATGAAGGTCGAAAAATGAAATCTATCGGAATATATGGACTTGCTGAAAGAATATAAAATCCAGATAAAAAAAATCTTTGTAAAAGCGGTTAAATACCAGTAATCCAATCTAAGGACATCATTTTCATTGGAGGATTCATTGCAACCGGTTGTAAATATAGGCATAGTAGGACATGTTGACCACGGCAAGACCACGCTTGTCAGGGCACTATCCGGCATATGGACTGACAGGCACAGCGAAGAAATAAAAAGAGGCATTTCTATCAGGCTCGGCTATGCCGACGTGGTGCTCAGGAAATGCCCGAAATGTCCCGAACCGGAAAGTTACACTGTTAAAGATGTATGTGAAATATGCGGTGAGAAAACCGAAATATTGCGCGCAATATCATTTGTTGATTCGCCTGGCCATGAAACGCTCATGGCTACAATGCTGTCAGGCGCAGCACTCATGGATGGAGCGCTTCTTGTAATTGCGGCAAACGAACAGTGCCCACAACCCCAGACAAAAGAGCACCTCATGGCTCTGAATATAATCGGGATAAAGAATATTATTATCATTCAGAACAAGATAGACATCGTCACTCGCGAAAAAGTGCTTGAGAACTACAACCAGATAAAAGAGTTCGTTAAGGGGACCGTTGCTGAGAACGCCTCCATTATACCGGTCTCAGCCCAGCAGAACGCCAATATTGACCTTGTCATAGAAGCTATTGAAAAAGACATACCTACACCTATTCACGAAATGAATAAACCGCCCCTGATGTTCGTTGCACGCTCGTTCGACGTTAACAAGCCAGGGACAAACCCAGATAAACTTGTTGGTGGCGTTATCGGAGGCTCATTAAACTGCGGACACCTGCATTCAGGTGATGAGCTGGAACTTCGCCCTGGAAGAAAAGTCGAGGCTGGCGGAGTGGCCAAATGGGTGCCTATAAGGACAAACATTACAAATATATTCGCAGGCAACTCTGAGGTGGAAGAGGCGTCTCCGGGCGGCCTTATCGGCATTGGTACAATGCTTGACCCCTCACTCACAAAGAGCGACGCTCTTGTAGGTCAGGTCGCGGGGCTTCCGGGTTCCATACCCCCCACGATAGATGGTTTTATCATGGAAACAAAACTGCTTCCCCGCGTGGTGGGAGTAAGCGACGAATCCAAGGTCGAGCCCATACGTTCCAACGAACCGCTGATGCTCAACATAGGGACAGCGACCACGATCGGTGTGGTGACGAGCGCACGGACAAACGACGCTGAGGTCAAGCTCAAAAGACCGGTATGCGCTGAGGTAGGTTCCTCTGTCGCTATCAGTCGGAGGGTAGGGGCGCGCTGGCGGCTCATAGGTTCAGGGATATTGAAAGAAATCTAAATGAAAAGAGACGTGATAATTGATACTAACGGGTTGATGATCCCGGGGCAGTTCGGGATCGATATCTTTATGGAGTTGAAGCGATTGGGATTTGATTCATACATTGTTCCGAGGGCATCTGTCAGGGAGCTTGAGAAAATATCCATGCATGGACGGGGCAGGGACAGGACCGCGGCAAAAATTGCATTATCTCTTCTGGATAGATGCACAATAGTTGAAAAGGAGGGTTTTGCTGATGATGTCATCATGGAATTGGCTACCAATAAAGAAGATACTGTCCTTACCAGTGATGTCGAATTAAAGAAAAGATTATGTAGTAAGGGAGTTAGTATTGTACAACTTCGGGAACGAACCCATTTAAGTTTATAATATCTTTTATTAAGAGGATTCAAATGTATAAAAAAATGAGATTAGCAGACACGGTGAGAATCGCGCCGGAACTACTCGGTGCACCTGTAGAGGCGGCTGTAAAAATCGCTTTGCAGGATAAGCTTGAAGGACTTGTGGACAAGACTATCGGGGCGGTAGTCGCTATAATTGAAGTTATAGAAGTGGGAGAAGGACATATACTTGCAGGAAATGCCGGTGTATACTATGATGCGATTTTTGAAGCGGTTACATTTATGCCTGAGATACAGGAGATCATTGAGGGCACCGTTCTTGAAGTTGTAGAATTCGGGATTTTTGTTGGGATCGGTCCTCTTGACGGGCTCGTTCACGTCAGCCAGCTCACAGATGAATTCGTGAGCTACGATGAGAAAAACTCACGTCTCATCACCAAGGAATCAGGCCGTGCCATCACAGTGGGCGACCGCGTCAGGGCAAGGATAGTTGCAGTTAGCCTTAATGAACGTGAGCCAAGGGACAGTAAGATAGGTCTCACCATGCGCCAGCATGCTCTGGGTAAACTTGACTGGCTTGAAGAAGCCCGCCTGGAAAAGCAAAAGGAAGACGCCGGGGAAACAGAGGGAAAGGCGAAAAAGAAAAAGAAAGAGGACGCAAAGGAAGGCCATTCCAAAAAATCTGAAGAGGGGAAAAAGTAATGCCTGAGAATGTCTGCAAGGAATGCCACAGGCTTGTGACAGGACAGGTATGCGATAAATGCAATTCATCGTCCCTGACATCTGATTGGAGCGGCTATGTCGTGATAATTGACATTGAAAAATCAATGATAGCGAAAAGGCTCGCGGTTAAATCCCCGGGTAAATATGCGTTAAAGGTGCGGTAGTTTGAAAAGATACTGTCTTCCGAAAGAGCTACGGGAAGAGCTACGAAAACTCCATGGAAAGCTTTACCCTGGAGACGGGGTTGAAACTGCACGGAATATTATAAGAGACCTTAAATCTCCCACCAAGATAATCACGGTTGGAGATATAATAACTTTCAACCTTCTGAGTGCAGGAGTTATACCGAACATATCTTTCGTTGATGAAAGGACAAAGCGTAGTCCCGTATCAAATGAAGTAACACACGGCACAAAACATCCCCAGTTCAGGACCATCACGGTGGAAAACCCCCCCGGGACGATAACAGAAGAACTGCTGAAGGAGGTCGCAAATGCTATGCTTTCTGATAACCCGTTACGGATATTCGTAAAGGGAGAAGAGGACCTGGCTGCTCTACCCTCTATCGCTATGGCGCCCCTCTCATCAGTAGTTATATATGGGTTGCCGGAAGAAGGGGCGGTACTGGTCAGAGTGACCGAAGACAAAAAAAAAGAGATACAGTCATTACTTGATAGAATGAAATGCAAGGAGGAAAAATAATGGAACTCCATATCATCAAAGATAAAAAAAACCCCCTGTTGAAAAGGAGGGAGGTTTCAATAAAGATTAATAATAAGGGAACTCCCTCAAGAATAGATGTGAAGAACAAACTCGCTGCAATGGCAAATTCCAAACCTGAGCTGATCGTCATTGAGCATCTTGACACAGCCTTCGGGAAGACGGAGCTTACGGGAACTGTGAGCATATACGAGAGTGAGGAGCGGTTAAAGCAGCTGACTCACCAGCACCTTATGGCACGGGGCGTACCCGTACCTAAAGAAGGAGAAGCTCCTGCACCAGCCGCATCGGAAGCAGCAAAAGAACCTGAAAAGAAGTGATCCTGATGGCAGTACATGAATTTTACGAAGTTAGCGGGAATAAGGTAAAGAAAATACGACAGTCATGCCCGCGATGTGGTCCGGGAGTGTTTCTCGGAGAGCACAAGAACCGCCTTTCATGCGGAAAGTGCGGATATACCGAGTTTAAGAAATAAAAATACTATAAATTAAATAACACTGCAACCATTTAAGCCCCAGAAATGCCACCAGTAAAACTCACAGACACGACCCTCAGAGACGGCCACCAGTCTCTCATCGCCACCCGGATGAGGACAAGGGATATGCTCCCCATAGCTGAGAAGATGGACGAAATAGGTTTCTTCTCCCTTGAAGTATGGGGCGGCGCGACCTTTGACACCTCGATACGCTACCTTAACGAAGACCCATGGGACAGGCTTCGCGCCCTTAAAAAGACCATCAAAAAGACGCCTCTCCAGATGCTGCTGAGGGGGCAGAATCTCGTTGGTTACAGGCATTATTCGGATGACATCGTTGTGAAATTCGTGGAGCACGCGGCTGAGTCTGGTATTGATATCTTCAGGATTTTTGATGCTGTCAATGATGTAAGGAACATGGAAGTATCCATTAAAACAGCAAAACGCGTGGGCGCCCATGTGCAGGGAACAGTATGCTACACCATAAGTCCCGTACACCCCATCCCGCTCTATGTCAAAATGGCAAAGGAACTTGAAGAACTGGGCTGCGACTCTCTATGCATAAAGGACATGGCAGGTCTCATATCGCCAAAGAACGCTTATGATCTTGTAAAAGCCCTGAAAGAAGAGATAAGCATCCCGGTTGACCTGCACTCTCACTGCACAAGCGGCATGGCTCCCATGAGTTACCTCTTTGCATGTGAGGCAGGAGTGGACATCCTGGACACCGCATTCTCACCCTTTGCATGGGGCACATCCCAGCCGCCCACTGAGACCATGGTGGCTGCTCTGAAGGGAACGCCTTACGAAACCGGTCTTGACCTTATCCTGCTCACTGAGATCAAGAAATATTTCGAGGATATCAAGGAAAAATACCGGGGCATCCTCGACCCCATATCCGAACGGATCGACACAAATGTATTGAAATACCAGATCCCAGGAGGCATGCTCTCAAATCTCGTATCACAATTAAAGGAGCAGAACGCACTTGATAAATACGATGCTGTACTTGCTGAAATGCCCAGGGTGAGAGAGGAATTGGGCTATCCCCCGCTTGTGACACCGACGAGCCAGATAGTAGGCACACAGGCAGTACTTAATGTTCTGATGGGTGAGCGCTACAAGGTGGTGCCGAAAGAGGTAAAGGATTATGTTAAAGGACTGTATGGGCGCACACCCGCTCCTATCAGCAAAGAGATAATCGCGAAAATACTCGGTGATGAAAAACCCATAACTGTCCGCCCGGCAGACCTGCTGCCGCCTGAACTGGACAGGGTAACGAAAGAGGCGCAGGATCTCGGGATAGTAAAGAAACCTGAGGACATACTCACGTATGCGCTGTATCCTGCGATAGCCCCCAAATTTTTAAGGGGTGAGGCAAAAGAAGAGGTGCTTGAGGCTCCAAAACCCGGTAATGGAAAGGTCGTGCCAATGCCCACCGAGTTCAGGGTAGAAGTTGACGGGGACGAGTTCAATGTGAAGATCCTTTCCGCAGGCGGTATGGCTGTGAGCGCCGCGCCGGGACAGGAAAGCCCTAAAAAGATGGAAGGTTCAATAACTGCCAGCATGCAGGGCATGGTACTCAAGATTAAGGTTAAAAAGGGCTCCAACGTTGCCAAGGGCGATGTTGTAGTGGTTCTTGAAGCCATGAAGATGGAGAACAATATCCATGCACCCCACGGCGGTACCGTGAAGGATATATTCGTAAAAGAAGGGAGCACGGTGAGCGCAGGTGATGCGCTGCTTATCATAGGGTGAACCATGTTCAGTAAAGTCCTGATCGCGAACCGGGGTGAAATAGCAATACGCATAATGCGTGCATGCAGGGAACTTGACATAAAGACAGTGGCTGTATATTCAGATGTAGATAAGCACGCCCTTTTTGCAAAATATGCAGATGAAGCATACCATATAGGTGCTGCGCCAGCCAGCGAGAGTTATCTGAACATGGACAAGATCCTGGATATTGCACATAGAACTGGTTCAGAAGGCATTCATCCAGGGTATGGTTTCCTTGCCGAGAACCCTGATTTTGCTGATCGGTGCAATAAGGAAGGAATAACGTTCATAGGTCCCACAGGTCATGCCATCAGGAGCATGGGGAGCAAGATCGAATCAAAAAAGACCATGAAAGATGCCGGTCTTCCTGTCATCCCGGGAAGTGATGGAGAAATTTCCGATCTTGATAAAGCGCTTGATATTGCAGAATCGATCGGTTATCCGGTAATAGTGAAAGCTTCGTCGGGCGGGGGCGGTATCGGCATGAAGGTGGTACGCAAAAAAGAGGAGCTTGTCCAGACCATCGAATCAACTCAGAGGGTTGCTAAATCCTCGTTCGGGGACCCTACGGTCTTTATAGAAAAATATCTGGAAGAGCCGCGGCATATCGAATTTCAGATACTTGCAGACTCATTCGGCAATACTATCCACTTGTGCGAACGCGAATGCTCTATCCAGAGAAGGCACCAGAAATTGATAGAAGAATCCCCTTCTCCTGTGATGACGCCTGAATTGAGAGAAAGGATGGGCGCTGATGCAGTAAAAGCCGCCAAAGCTATTGATTATACTAACGCAGGGACGATAGAGTTCCTTTATTCAAAAGGTGACTATTATTTTCTTGAGATGAACACAAGGCTCCAGGTCGAGCATCCGATAACTGAAGTAGTGACAGGTATCTCCATTGTTAAAGAGCAATTGACCGTGGCGTCAGGTGAAGAATTGAGCGATAGACAGGAAGATATCCAGCAGCGAGGTTGGGCGATCGAATGCCGTATCAATGCAGAAGACCCTTTGAACAACTTTACGCCATCACCCGGAAAGATCAGGAGATACCGTTCTCCTGGAGGTCCTGGCGTCAGGGTGGACAGCGGTGTGCATACAGGATATACCATAACTCCTTATTACGATTCACTTATTTCAAAGCTCACGGTGTGGGGAAGGGACAGGAACGAGACTATCCCTCGCATGAAGCGCGCTTTATACGAATATATCATCGTCGGCGTGACTACAAACTTACCTTTCCACAAGGCTGTAATGAACAATGAGTATTTCAGGCGGGGCGAGCTGACCACGCATTTCATCGAAGACCACAACATTATCGCAGATGTGGAAAAGGTGATCCAGTCTGAAAAAGAGAAAGGGGCGACCCTGGCTTCCGCTCTTGGCGTGGATGATAAGAAAGTAGCAGCTATAACCGCTGCTGTCGGGACTTATATTCGCGCCAGTGAGAGTAAATGAAGATAAAAGGAAAAACAGGTACAACAAAAGAGGGGTACACGCTTGTGGGCTCGCCGGACATACTTGCCCCGGCAGAAATAAAAGCAGGACTTAAAACCATTATGATGGGGAAAAACATCCACTATTTCAAAGAAACTGAGAGCACCAATATTCTGGCGCGCGATATGGCAGGTTCGGTGGATGAAGGAACAGTGGTCATAGCAGAATCCCAAACAGGAGGGCGGGGACGGATGGGGCGCAAATGGATATCCCCGGAAGGTGGAATATGGTTTTCCGTGATCCTCAAGCCAAAGATGGAGCCGCTTCATGCACCCAGGTTAACGCTTCTTGCAGGCGTAGCAGTTGCAAAGACCATCCGCAGTTACGGGCTTCTGGCAAAGATCAAATGGCCAAATGACGTGCTGATCAATGGAAAAAAGGTGTGCGGCATCCTTACTGAGATAGGGGCTGAAATGGATTCGATACAATATGTGGTGGTTGGGGTAGGAATTGATGCTAACGTGGATACAGAAACATTCCCCGGCGAAGTCAGGGACATCTCCACATCGCTAAAGAATGAACTCGGGCATGATATTGACCGCGTTGAATTCTTGCAGAACCTGCTTTATCAGCTTGAATCTCTTTATTATAAATTCCAGAAAGAGGGATTCTCATCCATTATGGAAGAATGGAGATTGATGTCGGCCACCATAGGCCAATGGGTAAAGATAACAACTCAGTCACGGATAATGTATGGCGAAGCTATTGGAGTTAATAGCGACGGCACACTTATACTGGAGACAAGTGATGGCAAACTTGAGAAGATAGTTGCAG
>JBDROC010000086.1:0-8630 GCA_043810475.1 Methanobacteriota archaeon
GTGCATATCATTCCTTTAAATTTTCCCTCTTCTATGCGCGGGATCAACCATCCTGAATAATATTTCGGTGATTTCCCTGTGACAACGAACGGAACCCCCTCATAATGAAATGGCTCCAGGGTTTCCTTAGCCCTCATATAATAGGGTTTGAAAAACTCCCAGGTGATCATTACTTTTACTCCTGTGATCAACTCAGGGAAGATCGCTTTCATACCCTTATTGGAATAGATGATTTCATCATTATTATCTGTAACCCATACCCCGGTAACTATTCCTTCAAGAATGCCCTCATAAAATTCCTTGCTTTCCTTTAACTCTGTCTCCATTTTGTGCTTATAAAGCGACATCTCAATAGCTATGTATAGTTCACGATCCTTGAATGGTTTGATCAGGTATCCGAAAGGGCTTGTTATCTTCGCTCGCTCAATGATCTTATCATCGCAGTAGGCTGTAAGATATATCACAGGGATATTGAACATCGTTTGGATCACACCAGCGGTCTGGATGCCGTCCATCTTTCCTGCAAGCATGATATCCATCAGGATAAGGTCGGGCTTATCCTCTTTGACCTTCTCAATGGCAGTTTCCCCCATTGATACCACTGAAGGAACAACATAACCATTGTTGATCAGGCTCATGCGTATATCCTCTGCAATAATGCTCTCATCTTCAACTATCATAATTTTATTTCCTTTCATCATTTCACTTCCTTGAACTTGATATGGAACTGCGTACCTCTGTCTCTGTTAAGCAATATCTCACCGTGAAGCTGGTTTTCTACCAGTATTGTAACCATGCGCATGCCCCATGATACTGTCTTTTTGAAATCCATATCTATTGGCAAACCTATGCCGTTGTCGGCAATAATAAGTTCGAAATAACCATCACCAATAGAACGTAACGATATTCTCACTTCTCCGGATTTGCCATCCGGAAAAGCATACTTCAGTGAATTGCTTATTAACTCGTTGATTATTAATCCACATGGAATAGCGGAATTTATTCCCAGGGAAACATTTTCGACATCGATTTTCGTTGTGATCTTTCCTTGATCAATATCATAGGAAATAAATAACCCGTTAACCAGTTCCTTTATATATCCACCCACTTCGATTTTCGTTAAATCCCTGGATTGGCATAATTTCTCATGAATAAGGGACATGGTAACGATCCTGTTCTGGCTCTCCATGTACATATCTTTATATTTTTTCTCTGTAATATATCCTGCCTGAAGTCGTAGAAGGCTTGAGATTATCTGCATGTTGTTCTTCACCCTGTGATGGATCTCACGCAGGAGTACCTCCTTCTCTTTCAGGGAGTTCTCTATCTGCTCCTGCGCCCGTTTGCGCTCAGTAATGTCCCTGAAAATTCCGGAAAGACCTACCACATTCTGTTTTTCATCCCGCAGAGGAGAAACGGTCATACTAACATTAATACTTGATGCGTCCTTGCGCAAAAGCACTGTCTCGATCCCAGAAACAACACCGCCGGATATTGCATTACGTATAATCTGTTCATTATCCGATTGCAGTTTCGAATCAAGGCCAAGAGGCAGGAATTTCTCCCCAAGGATTTCCTTTTCAGTCCATCCGAATATCCTCTCTGCGCTCTTATTCCATGATGTAACCCTGCTTTCAAGGTCTGTGATTATGATCGCATCGTTGGCACTATCAAACAGGTTGCGATATCTCTCCTGCGCCTCAAAGACTCTTTTTTCTCCTTCCTCAAGCATAGTCTTATATGGCATATCTACGGATTTCTTAAAAAGACCCATATAAAAGAAGTAGTAACCGGATGCTTTGAGAAGAGAACCTGGATAATCAAAAAAGATATACACAAAGTCGCTGAAAGCTGTTATAACAAAACCGTATATCAAGCAGATGATAATTATATTGCCTTTTTCACCCATCTTAAGGGTATACTTATAGCTTGAATACAGGATCATAAGTGCGGTTACGATAAGCATTATCATCTTTTCCCTTGTTGGGCTGCCATCTACAGTCAGTACAGGTAAATATTCTTGATAGGTTCCTGACATGAGGGATATGAACGATAAAAATCCCACAGAAACAGAAGCCACAAGAAGAGGCTTATTACGGAGCAATGGAAACGTTTTGTCATTGACATAAACACTTGCAAGGAATAGGAAAGCTGAGATGATCCGTGCTTGCGCCCAGAATATCTCTGACTTTTGTGCAGAGTTGGGTGTGATAAAATCCGGCATGAAAGGATAGGAAAGAATGTGATAGAGGTCAAAAAGTCCAATGAGAAAAAAAGTCAGCCCCAGGAACAGTGAATGAGTATCCTTGTTTCTCTGAAATACAAACCATGTCACTACAAATATGGAAAAAGAAAGGACAAGAGGCAGAAGTTCAGTTGAAATTTGAAAATAATCACGAAGCTGAGCTGAGCCTACCCTGATCGATTCAAGCGCATATCCTATCAAGAATACAATAATACAAATTATCAGTATCATAGAAACATGATTGGTTCTTGCCATTCTTACCCCTTATAATATCATAATATCATAATAACTTTTACATATGATAATAATTATTATTATTTAAATACGTTTTCATCATTAAACCAGGTAAAAAAGTATTTCTTCTGCCCATCAATATATAGAACGGATGATTATCGGGACATTTGGACCAGAGGGCTCATACACGGAAAAGGCTGCAAAACAGTGGAACAGGACGGGTGAACTTCATTACTACGATGATATCCAGGATACTGTGGAAGCACTCATACACAATGAAGTGGATTGCAGCATTGTACCGGTGGAGAATTCTCTTGAGGGGTCTATCCCGCTCACGCTTGATCTCCTGATGGAACACCAGTTGAAGATAGTGGGCGAAGTAATCATCCAGATAAACCATTGCCTCCTTGCGACAGGAAGGCTTTCCGATATCAAAGTCATCATGTCCCATCCCCAGGCTTTATCGCAGTGCAGGAAGTACATAAAGAGTCATTTCAGAAACGTGGAGCTACGTCCCGTTCTTAGCACCTCTCATGCAGCAAAACTCGCATCCAGATCAGGGGATATCGCTGCCATAGCATCCAGGGAATCAGCGCAGCGATACGGATTAAAGATACTGGATGAAAACATACAGGATATGAATGAGAACTATACAAGGTTCATTGTTATCGGAAATGAGATCCCGGAACCAACAGGCAATGACAAGACCTCTATCATCATATATCTTCAAAAGAACAGACCCGGCGCCTTATTTGAGATCCTTGAGGAATTCGCGAACAAAAATATCGACCTTACCAAGATAGAATCCCGCCCCACAAAAAAATTCCTGGGGGATTACCTCTTTCATATAGACCTTAAAGGGCACATCGAGGACAGGTATATTAAGGAAACACTTGAAAAGATAAAAGACAAAGTCGGGATGCTGAAGATCCTGGGTTCATATCCTGCTGCCTTATGAAAAGCTTTATACCTGAATAAACTCATGTTTGAGATGCAACTCAAAAATGAGTGGTCTTATGGATATTCATTATCTAAAAAAACTCGCACTGATGGGAGCGCACAATAAGCCTCTGGAAATCTCTTCCGTTGAATTTGCATCCCAAATGGATACAAGCCCCCAGACTGCTGCAAGAAAACTTAAATTCCTTGAAGATGAAATGCTCATAAAGCGGCAGATAGTGCATAGCGGACAGCTTGTAAGCATAACAAAGAATGGGCTTGCGGCACTGCAGAAAGAGCGTAATGACTATCAAATTATCTTTGGGAACGGGCATAAAAAATTCCTGACTGGAAAGGTAATTACAGGGCTGGGAGAAGGGCAGTACTACATATCGCTTGAAGGATACAGGACGCAGTTCATCGAGAAACTCGGATTTACACCTTATCCCGGAACGCTGAACGTTAAACTTGACACCCCAAGTGTCGATATCCGAAAAGGAATAAGTGCAGATCTTGAGATATCAGGATTCACAAAAGATAACAGGACTTTTGGCAGAGGTTCCTGCTTCAATATCATGATAATGGATATCAACGGGGCGGTTATTGTTCCTGAACGTACACACTATCCAGAAGACATAATAGAAATAATTGCCCCCGTAAACCTGAGGAAATATCTCAAACTCAGGGACGGAAGCACTGTTGAAGTGGAGGTAATATAATGAGCCTTGAAAAAGTTAAAGAATCTCTCAGAAATGGTAAAATGATACTCCTTTACGATGCAGATGACCGCGAAGGAGAAACCGACATGGTCATACCTGCGCTCAACACCACCCCGACTGATGTTGCACGTATGCGCTGCGATGGCGGGGGGACTCATTTGTGTTGCAGTTCATGGAGATGCGGCAGATCGACTGGGACTGCCTTTCATGTCAGAACTTTTAAAAAGCGTTTCTATGAACGGCAATAGCTCGTTGCGCTCGCTGGTTGAAAAGAAGGGCGATATCCCATACGATTCGCGATCATCTTTCTCATTGTGGGTAAACCACAGGAATACTTTTACAGGAATAACCGATAACGACCGGGCTTTTACGATCAATAAGGTCGGAGAGATGGTGGAGAAAGTAATGAACGGGGAAAAACTTGATTTCGGAAGAGATTTCAGGTCTCCCGGTCATGTGGCTTTGCTTCGTGCTGCTTCAGGTCTTCTTGATGAGCGGCGCGGACAGACTGAGCTTTCGATACAGCTTGCCCTGATGTCAGGTATAACCCCTTCGATGGTGGTATGTGAGATGCTTGATGGCTGTACAGGAAAAGCCCTCTCTAAAGAGGCTGCAAGGAAATACGCGATGAGGCATAATATGCCTTTTATAGAGGGGAAGAACATATAATTATTTGCTTAATTCTTTCAGGCGTTTGATGCTTGCCATCATAGCCAGTGATTCCTTTTTCTTCTGATTCTCAAGATATTCAATTATTGCTTCAATGCTTGTCTTGAGCTGATAGATCTTATATGGTCTACCTTTTCCTGGTTTCTTCTCTTCCCTCTCCCCGATCCAGCCCAATTCCTCAAGTTCACGCATTGCTATACTGACCTCGGGCTGACGCAGGTCAGAACCCATTTCAAGGTCTCTAGAGGTAACTTCTTTAACATTTTTCAAATATGTTAGCACTTTTGCTACATTTCTTTTTAATCCTAAATCAATGAGTGTATCAGCGAATTCTTCGTCAGATTTATCAAGGACATTTACTGAAAGACTTTTCATAGTATTTCACCCAACTTTTAAATGTATTCATAGAATATAAATCTTACGTTTTAATATTAACCATCAAAGAAAAGTTGTATCTAAAAAAACACGCCTCCCTGAAATGAAATGGGTTTATATTATAATAATGTTTATGTTGATGATGTACATTATATATTAACGAATCAAAACACATATATCGTTTGTTTTCCTTAAGGAACTGGGATTTACATGGACCAGTTAATCTATTTCAACGGAAAATTTGTAAAAAAACAAGAGGCTAGAACCTCAGTTTATGACCATGGGTTTTTATATGGTGATGGCGTTTTTGAAGGTATAAGAGCATATAATGGAAGAGTGTTCAGACTTGACGGACACCTTGACAGGATGTATGACTCTGCAAAAGCAATAGACCTTAAGATCCCACTTTCAAAAGAAGAGATGAAAAAAGCCATCATAGAGACCCTGAAAAGGAACGGGTTGAAGGATGCTTATATACGCCCCATCGTTACAAGGGGTGACGGCGACCTGGGTCTTGACCCCAGGAAATGCCCGTTCCCCAATGTCTTCATCATTACTCAGGAATGGGGCGCCATGTACGGCGACCTGTACGAGAAAGGTCTGACTGCGGTCACTGTGGGTATAAGAAGAAATGCTCCAGAGGCTCTTCCCCCCAATATCAAATCGCTGAATTACCTGAACAACATTCTTGCAAAGATCGAGGCGAACGTTAAAGGCGGTGACGAGGCGATAATGATGGACGTCCACGGCAATGTATCAGAAGGTTCAGGCGACAACATATTTGTTGTTAAGAACGGAATGATACTGACCCCACCCGCACTCAATAACCTCCGCGGGATAACAAGAGCAGCTGCCATAGAGCTTGCAATAAAAGATAGGATTCAGGTATCTGAGACAAATATGGGTCTGTTCGATATCTACACGGCAGATGAGGTTTTTGTAACAGGCACAGCGGCAGAGATAGCCCCGGTGACAAAAGTTGACGGGCGCATCATCGGTGACGGCAAACCCGGTCAGATAACAAGGAAATTAATGGCAGAGTTCAAGGAATTGACAAGAAAAGAAGGTACGCCTATCGTTTAATTATGATGTGAACAATAAATTATATCATCAATGAACCTAAACATTAGATTGATCATGAATTTCACGAACATACAGATTTCTGCAGATTCGAAAAGCGAGGACATTGCTCCTTTTGCACTTGCAGTACACGAACTGTTAGGTCTTCCTGTTACTATGAGAAGCCTTAATAACAAAGGTGTGAGGATAGAGAGGGGTAAAATCCTTGATACCGCTTATACAGGTCCGGTACTGGAACAGGTCTTAAAAGAGAATAAGCTCATACGAAAAATCCCTACAAGTGGCAAATACACCGGAATACCGGTCGTGGTCGTCCCGATAAGGAATAAAGATGGTTACGGGATCGCAGCTCTTGGCGTTGTGGACATGGTGGGCACGGTAGACCTTGGTTTTGTGTTCGGTGATTATCCTGAAGTCGTAAAGCAGGTACAGGAATGCGTAAGGTCGCGCGTGGCAGTTCCCTGAAACTGTGCATTCGTCCCGCTAAAAAAGAGGACATGCCCGCCATTCTGGAACTTGAGAAAATCTGTTTTAAAGAAGAAACGTTTCATAAAAGGCAGATCAAATATCTCCTCCTCAAGGCAATATCTACTGTCCTTGTTGCATCACTTGAAGGCAATATTGTTGGGTCTATTATTATCCTGTTAAGAAAACACATCTCAAATGCCAGGATATATTCCCTGAACGTGCATCCATCATACAGGCGCACAGGCATCGGGAGTTTATTAATTGATCATAGTGAAAATTTATTGGCAAAGATGGGATACAGGAACTTAACTCTTGAAGCGGGTGTTAATAATATTGCAGCCCGGAATTTATATACCTTAAAAGGCTTTTCTCTGGTACGCAAAATTGAGAAATATTACAAGAAAGGGGACGATGCACTGCGTTTTATCAAAAAATTATGATGCCAGCGCTATGATTATCTTCTCGTAGATGTCCCCGTCTATCGCATCTTCATAACCGTCGTATATACTGGGGTTGTCATTGATCTCTATGACCCTGTATCCATCTTTTGTTTCCTTGACGTCAAGCCCGTACAATCCGTCGCCCACACATTTTGAAAGTCCTATGCATATATCTTTTAATTCCTGGGATATGGAATCCCTGGGCACTGCGATCGTATCACCCCATACGTTCCTTCCATTTATCCTTGATCTTACCTTCCAACCTCCTTCCGGGATGCAGTATTTGCACAGGTAAAGTACTTTATTTTGAAGTAACCCTACGCGCCAGTCAAAATCCGATCGTATGAATTCCTGTACTACGACCACTTTCGATTTTCGAAGGAATCGTTTTGAGATCTCGATAAATTCTTCCCTGTTATGTGCTTTCTCAACATGGGAGGAGAAACGTGTATAGGGTGTTTTAATGATAACGGGTGTCCCAAGCGTATCGAATAGTTCGTCAATAGCATTCTCTTCCCCTGTGAAAAGCATAGACTTCGGAGATGGTATATTGTTTCTTATGAACAGGTCATGAAGTATCGCCTTGTTCGAACATGTCCTGATGGAATGCGAGTCGTCTATTACCTTCAACCCGTGTTGTTCGGCAAGCCTGGAGGCGATATATGCTGAATTGTTCGGGTCAGTTGTAGCTCTTATGAACAAAGCATCGTACTCAGGTATCTTTGAAATTTCATCCTTAAAGATAAAATCAAATGAGTGCCCGATAGATTCTGCGGTTGATTTAAATTTCGAAAGAGCGCCCCGTTCAGATTTGTCATTGAAGTTATAAGCTTCAACAAAACATGCGATCTTCATAAAAATATTAAATCAACTTCCTTGACTCATGCACTTTTTCGCGAACCACATCCCATTCCACTTCTTTTTTTGTGGCAGGTTCACAATGATTCAATATTACATTCCCGTCATCTATCTGCACTATTAATTTGCATATCGGAATGTTAAATATTTTATAGAATTTACTCGTGAACTCCGATGTTTCATCATCTGTCGATTCACCGAACATCTGAACAATTTCATGCACTTCCCCCGACACTGGGTGCAGTGATACCGGGAAACGTGCATTCATGCTCATTTTTTTTATGATCTCAGGGAGTTTAGAGCTTGATCTTACTATCTTCATGGAGTTGTTGGTAAACGGATTTACCGCAAATAGCATGGCCGGGGTACAGAGTTCATCCCTGAACTTTGTTATTAGCCTGTAACCGTTCGTGAGCAAACCGTTCCTTTTTGCCTTTTCTATCAGGAGAGGGTTCCGGTATGCATCCATTATTTCTGTACAACTTGGTGAGACTTCTACCCCATAGGTTTCAGCATGCGCAGATACATAATATCCCATCCGCAGGTAGCGGTAATCATGGTTCACATTAAGTACGCTGTCGTGCACTGGTTGCCTTAAAAAAA
>JBDROC010000087.1:0-4043 GCA_043810475.1 Methanobacteriota archaeon
TGCAAAATCCCGATGTTCCCATCATTTTCAACTGGTTTGAATCAAAAAACAATTATACCATTAAATCACTCAAGATACCTCGATACTTATGCCAAACCGAACAGCAGTCTTAGAAACCGTAAAAGGAACAATAAAATTCGAATTTAAAGAGACAGAAGCCCCAATAACCACAAAGAACTTCATAGATTTGGCGCAAAAGGGGTTCTATAACGGGCTTTCTTTCCACAGGGTCATACGTGAATTTATGATTCAGGGCGGATGCCCTAAAGGAGATGGAACAGGCGGTCCCGGGTATTCGATACGTGATGAATTTCATCCAAAGCTAAAGCACACAAAAGGGGCGGTATCTATGGCTAATGCAGGTCCCAACACCGGGGGGAGCCAGTTCTTTATTACGGAAGCACCACAACCCCACCTTGACGGGAAGCATTCTGTATTCGGGCAGGTAACAGAAGGGCAGAACGTTGTAGAAAGCATTAAAAAAGGCGACAAGATTCTGAAAGTCACGATACAATAGCCTTAATATTTCTGGTTATTTAAAAAAGCATATCCAGCATCACATGCAGTGCGTTTGCTAATATTATCCCGGTGAGAATAATAAGAACATAGTCAAATGGCAGTATCATCATATCGGATGGAAATGCCCTGAACAGGAGATAATACACACCCAGAATGATAAGCCCGATATACAAAAGCCTGACCACTGCCCCGTAAACGATATTATGGGAACTTTTCCCGTGCTTGAAGAGCACCCTGTAGGGAAGCCAGATAACATTGAGCGCCCCCCACCTGTTACCCACACTGCTTTTTATATCAAGGTCTGGAGTTATGAACTCAGTTCCTGCATAAAAGCCGACGCACAGAATAAGGAAATGCCCAAGGTCAAGAAAGGGTCGGGTCCCTGAATAAAGAAAGGCTGCAATTATTATAAACGCCACATAATTAAACAGCCTGTGCGTGTTATATCCTGGCATTATTTATTCAACAATTTCGCCATGTCTTTGGCGAAATATGTAAGTATCATGTCTGCGCCGGCTCGTTTGATGGACAATAACGATTCGTACATAACTCTCTTCTCATCAAGCCACCCATTTTGCGCTGCGGCTTTTATCATAGAATACTCTCCGCTCACCTGATATGCAGCTGTTGGCATCTTGAACCTCTTTTTCACCCTGAAAATAATGTCAAGGTAGGGCATTGCGGGTTTCACCATGATTATGTCAGCTCCCTCTTCTATATCAAGCGCTACCTCGTGCATCGCCTCGTCTGAATTTCCAGGGTCCATCTGGTAAGAAGCCCTGTCCCCGAAAGAGAAACCGGACTTAACTGCGTCCCTGAAAGGACCATAGAATCCTGAGGAATACTTGGCAGCATAGGACATGATGGGCGTGTTCAAGAAACCATTATCATCAAGTGCGGTTCGGATGGCATTAACCATACCGTCCATCATACCCGATGGTGCAACTATGTCCGCTCCGGCGCGCACATGGCTCACAGCCGTCTTTCCGAGTATATCAAGCGTTGGGTCGTTCAGGATCTCATGGGTGTCATTGTCAACTATACCGCAGTGACCGTGGGATGTGTACTCGCACAGGCAAAGGTCAGTTATGACAATAATTTCTTTATTGCATTGGCTTTTTATGGCGCGCACAGCTTTCTGTATCACATCATCATCGCCGTACGCGTGGGTGCCGGTCTCGTCCTTCTCATTCGGCACTCCGAACAGGATAATTGCGGGGATGCCCAGGTCGGCTATACACTCAGCCTCGTCAGCGACCATTTCTGGTGGTATATTAAAGAATCCGGGCATTGAGCTTATCTCAACAGGTTCTTTTATTGTCTCATTTACAAAGATGGGGCAAATAAGGTCGTTTACGTCCAGTTCGGTCTGACGGACAAGAGGACGGAATTTATCCATGCGGAGCCGTCGCATGCGTGTGATGGGGAACATATCCATTTTTATTGGGTGGAAACTACTTAATGATTACCCTGCGTAACGTTTAAATAGTATCCTATGATGATGAGATGTGTAAAAAGTGGGACCGTAACTTTACGGCATCGCTTTATTTAAGTAGGAGGTAAAATGGCTAAAATAATGCATGCGCAGACAGTTCTTACAGTCGATGATATCGAAGCGCTGAAAGAAAAGACAGGCGAGACGAGCACAAAGGATGCTCTGGCAAAAGCAGTGACACATTACCTTGAATGTGAGTATACTCAGGTTGAGGACATGTGGGCAAAGAAGCTTGAGAAAGCAGTAAAACGCAAGAAGAAAGAAGAATAAGATCGATCTATCGATGCCGGCTGTTTTGATGATATCTCATCATTACAACCGTACTCTTCCTAATACAATAAAATCTATCCTGTCACTTACAACAGCATATATCATTTCTTTTTTTACGCTGTTGGCAAGCCGCACTGCGCGGGAAACCTGCTGGAGTGAAAAAATGTGGTCATGCGAAATAGCATGAACAAGATAATCAGAATGTGATGTAAGATCGAAACTTTTGTAGACCCGAAAGTGCGTTCCGAACTTGAATCCTGTTTTTGGAACAAGACCGCTGTTCCTCAATTTTTCATACACTTTATATTTTATCATGAAATCTGATTCGATACTTGTCGCAATATCAGAAAACTCAGCAAAATCCAGTTTTTCATGGTTGCGCTTTTCGATCTTCATTACTCCTTTGTTCAAAAGATAACATGATTCTACAAGTGAAAGCTGAAGATGACCTTCATCCATGGGTTTACCGAAAAAACCCTCATTATGAAGCATATTTGATCCATCGGACTCCCAGACCATACACCTGTCTTCAAGAAGGGTAACATTAGAATGCAAAGTTGTTGGTCTTGAAACAGAGCTGCCGGACGGGGTGATCTTTCTTACTTCATAGTGGGTGATATCGCTTTCTTCATCAACTATCGCAAGGATAAGACGTTTCTTTTTATTGTCCGAATTGTCAAGATGCTTTTTAAGATCAGAAAGCAAAAGAGGTATCCTCTCTGAAGTAACAAATACCAGAAATTCAGCAGGACCCTTTCCAGGATATCCTCCCCGGGGATATACCCTGAAACCTGTATCAGATGGCTGGACATAATATCCACGCCCCCTGAGGTCTTTATAAACGATATAGAAAAGCTCAAAATTCTTAACAATGTTTGATGCTCTGATAAAGAACCTTTCAAAATCAAGATCTTCTCCATCACATTGAACATTGATCTTTTTCATGTAAATAAGATAGGCGCATTCAGCCAGAGAAAGCTCAAGAGTATCGCCCCTTGGACGTCCGTAAAAACTTGTTCTATGCAATTCTTCGATCCCCTGCTTCCCGGTGATCACAACAGTTCCTTTTAATTCGCCCGATAACGTCATATTATCTCAAACATCCTCAAATTCCATCTTCCCGCCAATGTATAGTTTATATTTCTCTATCACGCCAGGATTTGTCTCGATCACATACTTTACGTTCTTCATGGAACTATGCCCTGTCCACGGCTTAAGATGTAACAGTCCGATGATCTTCTTTTCCCCATTTAAAAAAATAACGTCTATGGGGAAACGCATAAAGAGCATGTGTATCCCAACGGATGATGGTTTTTTCATGACGAATATCATGGCATAATCAGAGGGGATACTGCTTCTGAACATCAAACCGATCATCTGGCAAATCTTGTTCCTGCATTTTTCGATATTCCTCGCGATTTCGACACTATTATATTTTACTGTTTGGAGCATCAAGAAGCTATATAATACTCTTGAGTAATATAAGATTGGAGGATTAACCTAACAAATGAGTTCAGAAATGTGCACCGTATGTGGATTGCCCAGTGAGCTTTGCATTTGCGAAGAAGTGGCAAAAGAACAGCAGCGAATCGTTATCAAAGTAGATACGAGAAAATACAAAAAAGAGGTCACCGTGATAGAGGGTTTAAACCCTGGTGAGATCAACCTGCAGGAATTGACAAGTTATCTTAAGTCAAAATTTGCATGCGGTGGAACTATTAAAGATAATGTTATCGAGCTTCAGGGAAACCATAAGAGC
>JBDROC010000088.1:0-8700 GCA_043810475.1 Methanobacteriota archaeon
TTTGCGTTCTGATAATTCAAGTATGTCAATATCCATTTTACACGCGCCTTCCCTTTTTGGCTTTCGTACCATCATGGGGTATGGGTGTGGCATCCTCGATGCGCCCGATCTTAATTCCAGCACGGGCAAACGCACGGATCGCAGCCTGAGCGCCCGGTCCAGGGCTTCTTTGCATATTGCCGCCAGGAGCTCTTACTTTAATATGAATACCTGTGACTCCCTTATCCCTTATTTTCTCAGCGATCTGGGTAGCCATCTGCATGGCTGTGTAAGGGGAACTCTCTTCTCTGGCGGATTTCGTTACCATTCCGCCGCTGATCTTGGCTATTGTTTCTGCCCCTGTCAGATCAGTGATCGTTATCAGGGTGTTATTGAACGAAGAATATATGTGAGCTACGCCCCATTTTTCAGTTGCCATTATTATGAACCTCCGTCTTTGTATCTGGCTTTCCAGACCTAGCCGACTCCTGCACTATCTCCTTAACGACCTGTCCCGGTCTTGATGGGTGGTCTTCTATGAATAAAGGTGAGTTGCCATAGTAACTCATTCTCAATTCATCATCCATTGAAACAATATAACCCGGCACTGTAACCTTCCTGCCTCCAACAGAGATATGACCATGAACAATGAACTGCCGCGCCTGTTTGAGCGTGTTGGCAAGTCCCTGTTTGTGAACCTGGGTCTGCAGTCTCCTATCAAGGAAATTGGTCACCTGGAGCGTGAGGATCTCATCAAGTCCGGCTTCTGACTTTAGCAGACCATATCTTTTCAGGCGGTTCACGATGTTATCAGCGTCTGTTTTCACATGTCCTGAAAGTGTTCTTTTCGCGCTCTCTGCGAGAAGTTTTCTTGCCAGTTCCCTGTAATTCTTAAGGTTGCTGTGGGCTTTCCAGACCTCTTTTTTATTTCGAAGACCATATGCCTTAATAAGTTCGACTTCACTTGCTATCCTGGCTGCCTGCCATGGATGTTTTGGCGTTTCATACGATTTACGGTTCTTTCCCGGGTATCCCATTATTTACCACCCACCTTCTTATCTTCTTTCTTTTCGCCTTCTTTGGCTGCTGATTGGGAAGCCTGGATCGCCGCACGGGTAACACCCACAGTCCTTCCTTTTCTGCCTGTCGACCTGGTGCGCTGTCCTCTTACCCTGAGGCCGCGCTCATGCCTTAAGCCTTTATATGAACGGGCTTTCTTCATGAGGTTAATATCTTCATTCTTGCTAAGCAAAACATCCATCCCCAATAACTGTCTGTCCTCACCGGTCAGAATGTTGTTCTGCTTATTCATCATCCATGTCGGCAGGACCGTAGAAATATTATCAACTGATGATTTTAATTTATCGATATCAGCATCGTTCAGATATCCGATCGTAGCAATCGGATCAAGACCAGAATTTAATGAAACGATCTTTGCAACACGTCGGTTTATTCCCTTAATACCTGTAAGTCCATACTGTATGCTCCTATTTCCATCAATGTCAGTATCGGCAATGCGCACAATATGTCTTATTTCAGGCCCAGCTTCCTTTGCTTTGGGTGCTTCTTTCTTCCCCTCTTTTGGAGCGCCTTTTCGCTCCTTCTTTGCGTGTTCTTCCCCTTTCCCTTCGTGTTTCTTATCTTCTTTCTTCTCTTTCTTCGCCTCTTGAGGCGCTTCTTTCTTCTCTTTCTTCTGGGCTTCCTTTACTGATTCTTTTGTCTCTTTAGTTTCTTCTTTTTTAGCCATCTTGATCCTCCTGTGGCTTTAGCCCCGGGGTTACCCGACGCGGCCCTAATTTTGGGCAACCCTAATACAAGTACTTAGCATTTATATTTTATGTATGGCAAATGACGCAATCGTTAAGTATATTTTTAACCTTGACATACCGGGAACTATGACCCGCCAAATATATATGGACCACAGCTCCACAACATCGGTTGATGCAACGGTCACAGAAGCAATGCTTCCTTACTTTTCAGACAGGTTCGGGAATCCATCAAGCCTTTATTCTATTGGGCGCGAGGCAAGAAGAGCAATGGAGGACGCCCGTGCGAAAGTAGCAGACCTGATAGGCGCAAAAAAAGAGGAGATAATTTTCACTGGCAGCGGCACTGAATCTGACAACCTTGCCATTAAAGGTTTGGCATACAGGAACCGGAAAAAGGGCGACCACATAATTACAAGCTCTATCGAGCATCATGCAGTGCTATACACATGCAAATATCTTGAGACCCAGGGTTTCAAAGTCACATACCTCCCTGTAAGTAAAGAAGGTCTTGTGAACCCTGCCGATGTTGAAGCTGCGATAACATCAAAAACAGTACTCATAACTATTATGCATGCCAACCACGAGATAGGGACTATCCAGCCTGTTGAAGAGATAGGAAAGATCGCAAAAGAAAAAAACATCCCTTTTCATACAGATGCGATCCAGACTGCAGGAAAGCTCCCGCTCAATGTGGATGCCCTCGGGGTCTCGCTTCTTTCATTGAGCGCCCATAAAATGTACGGACCAAAGGGCGTTGGAGCGCTCTACATAAGGAAAGCTACCGGGCTTGAACCACTGCTTCACGGTGGTGGGCATGAGAGGGACATCCGTTCAGGCACTGAGAACGTCCCGGGCATCGTTGGCTTCGGGACAGCTTCTCAACTTGCAAAGGAACGCCTTCCTGAAGCTGCAAAAATAACAAAGCTCAGGGATTCACTCATCAAAGGCGTACTTGAAATAAAAGATTCATACCTTAATGGACATCCGGAAAAACGTCTCCCCGATAATGCGAACTTCAGGTTCAGCTATATTGAAGGAGAGTCCATGATATTGAACCTGGATATGAAAGGTGTGGCAGCGTCCACAGGTTCAGCATGCTCATCAAAATCGCTTGAACCTTCGCACGTTCTTCTGGCGACGGGTTTAAAACACGAAGAAGCACACGGTTCACTCAGGTTCACGATCGGGCGAGGGAACACCCAGGATGATGTGGATTATATTATTTCAGTGCTCCCGGAAATAGTAAATAAGCTAAGGATGATATCACCTCTGGCGAGATGAAAAATATGACAGACGGATACAGTGAAAAAGTGATGGAACATTTTGCGAACCCGCGCAATGTTGGCGAGATCAAGGATGCGGACGGCATAGGCAAGGTCGGAAACCCGGTATGCGGCGACCTTATGTGGATCTATATTAAAGTGAAAGATAATCGGCTTGAGGACGTCAAATTCAAGACATTCGGTTGCGGCGCAGCGATCGCAACAAGCAGCATGGTCACAGAGATGGCAAAAGGCAAAACTCTTGAGGAAGCACTTAAGATAACCAGGAACGACGTGGCTGAGGCGCTTGAGGGACTGCCGCCTGTAAAGATGCACTGCTCCAACCTTGCTGCAGACGGCCTGCATGCAGCAATTAAGGATTACCTTGAAAGATCAGGGAAGAAATGAGATTATCATTTGTTGTTGACGAAACTTCCAATGAAATATACCAGTTGTATACTGCAAGTATAAAGGATATCAGGAAGATGAGCTGTGTGAATTCCACAAGGTAGAAGGTTTCAAGGGCTCCTCCTGAGGTCGTGAACCTGATAACGAACTTAACAAGTGTATTCAGGGCGAAAGCAGCGCCTGCGACCGAGATATATATCCAGGTTCTCTGCATTATTACTTCGTTCAGGAACAGACGTGCTTTCAACAGGTCCTTGTCCACCCTACGCATCATAAAGAGGATCTGCCCTATCAAGAAAATTATTATGAAGGCAGCGCCTGCATTATAGATCTCTATGAAAGTCTCGATAAAATTCATCGTATATGGCACCGTGTAAATCACCTTTTTATTTAATTAGTCCTTCGAATTTAACATAGACATATTTCTAAAACCATCTATAAAAACCTTTTTGCCTTTCAGGTCGATGTTGTACCTATGTTCGCAGTAAAAGCCGAAAAAGTAAATAAATATTATAAAAACGGCATCCATGGAAAAAAAGAGGTTTTAAAGAATGTTTCTATTAATATAGAAGAAGGAGAAATTTTTGGCATCCTGGGTCCGAACGGTGCGGGTAAGACCACGCTTATATCCATATTATCCACTCTTACGCTTCCGGATGGGGGAAAAGTGGAAATTTTTGGCATCGATGCCATCTCTGAGGCAGACAAAGTTAAAAGCATCGTGAACATAAGCAGCGGTAGCCCTAATTTTCCGTGGAGCCTGACAGTATACGAGAACCTGCGCTATTTCTCGATGTTGTATGGATTAAAAAATAAGGATAAAGCCATAAAAAATGTTATAGGTATGCTTGAACTTGAGCCTTTCAGTAATTCCAGATTTGATTCACTTTCCACAGGAACAAAGCAGAGACTGTCGCTTGCCAAAGCGCTGCTTAATGAACCGCGCCTGCTATTCCTTGATGAACCCACAGTCGGTCTTGACCCTGATATGGCTATAAAGATACGCCAGCAAATAAAACGCATCCATGAAGAAAGAGACATTACGATAGTCCTTACTACCCATTATATGAAAGAGGCGGAGGAACTCTGCGGGCGCATAGCGTTCATTAAAAAAGGTGAGATAATAGCGAATGCATCTCCCATAGACCTCAAAAGGCAGATGAAGTTAGGTGAGACAATCACTATAGAATATGAAGGGGAGTTCGACATTGCAGCTCTAAAAAACATTCCTGAGATCCTCGATACCGTATATGGCACAGGGAAAATAAAGATCGTCGCAGAAAATGCAGGTTCCATCCTTGACAGTATATTAAAGTTGTTCTGTGATGTCCGAATCAAGAACATCGATATTTCCCAACCAGACCTCGAAGATGTTTTCCTTGAACTTGCACGTTAAATGGATATTTTATAAACAACAAAAGCATATACTATCGCATTATGAAAAACCAACGTCAGAGCAACCCCAAGCAGGCAGCAGGTGAGTGTGCGGTGAAGCTTGTAGAGAACGGGATGGTCGTGGGGCTGGGCACAGGCTCCACAACAGCTTATGCAATAAAAGAACTCGGCAGGCGTGTCGCAGATGGTCTTGAGATCCTTGGTGTTCCCACCTCATACCAGTCATCATTCCTGGCGGCAGAGAATGGTATCATTCTAACTACACTTGATGAACATCCTGAAATTGACATAGACATCGATGGTGTCGACCAGATAGCGGGTTTCACTGCTATAAAAGGGGGTGGAGCCGCGCACACGCGGGAAAAGATCGTTGCTCTATCCTCTAAAAAGTTCGTGGTGGTTGTGGAAGAATCCAAATGTTCAGATATCCTTTCACATCCAGTTCCACTTGAAGTGCTGCCCTTTGCCCTGAAGCTTGCAATAAAACAGGTAACAGAACTCGGTGGAAAAGCAAAACTGCGAATGGGTGTCAGCAAAGACGGCCCTGTGATCTCTGATAACGGGAATTTCATAATAGATGCTGATTTCGGAAGGATCGACGACCCTGAATCACTCGGTAAAAAACTTTCGCAATGCTGCGGGATCATAGAACATGGGATATTTACTGGCGTTGATGCGGTCTATATTGGAAAAAAGGACGGGTCAGTGGAGATAAGGGAAGTCTAATGTGTCATCAGTTAAGAGTTATATTGTAATGGAAAGCTTACGAACCTTTTATATCGTTGCCGAAATCCTCATTCCCCAGGTTCTCGCTGACCTTTGTCCCGTTCTTTACCCTGACCTCAGGCCATATCCTTACAAGTGAGTTGACCGTAACTTCTTCCCCTATTATTACCCTTGGACCGATTACCGTCCCGGTCTCGAGTATGCATGAATCCTTTATCTTTGTGGCATTGTCGATGACCGCGCTTGAAACCGCGGTGTTGGTACCTATTTCAACATTATCGTAAATATACGAGGACAGTATCCGCGAGTTATTACTTATCCTGCAATTTGAACCTATAGAAGTATAAGGTCCTATCAGGACGTTATCTCCTATGGACGTATTCTCGCCGATGACTATAGGTCCGACTATCGAGGAGTTTGAGCCAAGGGAAACATCGTGTCCGATATCTATGGGGCCCGTCACCTTCGCATCCTTGATGTTTAATCGCCCTGAGATCTTTGTTCCCGGCATCTGCTCAAGCATCCACCTGCATGCCTCCCTGTAAGCCTGCGGGTTACCGATATCTGTCCATCTTCCATGCACAAGGAAACCGTTAATGCGTTCCCCCTGCTTCATAAGATCCGGGAAAAGGTCTTTGGCAAAATCATATTTTTTCTTCGGGACCCAGTTAAGCGTCTCTGGGTCACAGACATATATCCCGGTGCTAGCAAGGTTGCTGAATATCTCGCCAGGACCGGGTTTTTCAAAGAACCGGTTGATCCTGTTATTCACGTCCATATCCGCAATACCATATTCGCGCGGGTCATCGATCGGGAGCAGACCTATGGTTACGATCGCATCGTTTTTCTCATGGAAACGCACAAATTCACGAAGCCCGAGGTTCATTACATGGTCGCCGCCCACTACCATGAACGGCTCGCCTTCAAAAAATTCCTCTGCGTTCTTAACCCCCCCTGCTGTCCCCAGTTTATCTTTCTCATGCACGTATTCTACATGCACGCCGTACATGCTGCCGTCGCCAAGCGCTGCCTCGATCTCACCACCAAGGTAACCCAGGGTTAGCACGATATCATTGAATCCCTCCTTGGCAAGGTGCTCTACAAGATGCACTACTGACGGTTTATTAAGAAGCGGGATCATTGGTTTTGGTCTGTCAAAAGTGAGTGGTCGCAGTCTTGTACCCTCGCCGCCGCACATTATGCATGTTTTCATTCGATTACCTGACATGAAATTATTTTGAGGGTATATAGAGATAACGATAGAATTAATATTAATCCCACCTAATTAAACTGTTATGAAAGATGCAGTCAGGCAGACCAGTGAGGGTGTCGTGCTTGACCTTGAAATTTCACCAGGCGCGAAGGAAACCGCAGTGTATGGGTATAATCCCTGGCGCAAACGCATCGAAGTGCGGCTGTCTGAAAGAGCCCAGAAGGGAAAAGCCAATGAACAGCTCATATCGTTCTTATCCGACCTTTTCCATGTTAATTCCAGGGATGTCAGGATCATCACAGGTCTTGCTAACAGTAAAAAATCACTATTGATCATCGGCGCGCAGATGCCGGATATTCTAAAATTATTGAAGGAAAATGAACATAAGAACTCTTGAGGATATTGAGAGGCTTGAAAAGCTTGAAGAGCTGATTCTTGAACTAATGAATCTATCAGATACGGGGGTGATAATCGTTGTTGAAGGTCGCAAGGACGTGGAATCGCTGCGGTCGCTTGGCGTTAATGGAGTGATAAAATTGTCTTCCCAGCAGCCTCTGCTTGATTTTACAGAGAAGTTGTCAAGAAGCGGGAAAGATATCGTTCTTTTGACGGACTGGGACAGGAAAGGCGGTATGGTCGCCCGCAAGATAATTGACTATCTCCATGCTTATAGCATCATTCCAAATACGGACATCCGCGCAAGGATCGGCTTTCTCGTGAAAAAGAGGATCAAGGATATTGAAAGTCTCAACAGGTATATCAGGAAACTCAGATATGAACTGCACGGCACGGATTAATAAATTTGAAAATCCCCTGGAAAATTTATAACCACAACGTTTTTAAAGGTATTCTTACTATTATAGTGTTATATGCATAGATGAAGATAAAATGATCATTTATGCAGACAATCATCCATAGAAAAGTAGTTAGATATTCATAATCACTCTGGATTTACGGCTTGAACCGTGAATCGATATTCAAATGTTAATAATTTCCTGTCTGGGATCAAAAGAATGAAGGCAAATACTAATGCATAACTTATTAGTATAGGCAAAAAACGTCAGACTTAGCTTAACATTGGAACTATTTTCTAACTACTGATCTGAGGGAGGGTACTATATATGCAAAATTCAGATACAACAAAATATATTATTCATGCTAAAATAAAAGCAGACGGAGTTATTGAGCGCCCTGATGTTATCGGAGCGATATTCGGTCAGACAGAAGGCTTGATAGGGGCTGACCTTGACCTTCGTGAGCTGCAAAAAAGCGGCAGGATCGGAAGGCTTGAGGTAAACATTAAGTCGAACATGGGAAAATCAATGGGGACCATAGATATTCCTTCAAGCCTGGACAAGGTCGAGACCGCAGTTCTTGCGGCAAGCCTTGAGACCATTGACCGGATAGGTCCTTGCATAGCGAACATTGGCATTGCAAAAATAGAAGATGTCAGGTCATCAAAAAGAAAGAAAGTGATAGAACGCGCAAAGCAGATCATGTCTGAGATGTTCGATGAGATGCTTCCTGAGAGCCAGGAGATCACGGACGAAGTGAGACAATCTTTGAGGATCGAAGAGATCATGAACTATGGGAAGGAGAATATCCCCATGGGTCCTAATGTAGTTGATTCTGATGCCATAATCGTAGTGGAAGGCAGGGCTGATGTACTCAACCTCCTGAGGTATGGCATTAAGAACGCTATCGCCGTGGGAGGCACCAACGTGCCCCAGCCGGTGATCGACCTGTGCAAGAAAAAGACGGTAACGGCTTTCACAGATGGTGACAGGGGCGGAGAACTGATCATCAAAGAACTTCTCCAGGTAGCGGACGTAGATTTTATTGCCCGTGCACCTGATGGAAAGGGCGTTGAAGAATGCGTGCAGAAAGAAATCCTGAAATCACTCAGGCAGAAGGTACCTGTGGAACAGGCTTTCGATTACTACCAGGT
>JBDROC010000089.1:0-7781 GCA_043810475.1 Methanobacteriota archaeon
CGCTGCGCTCTTGGGATTCGTCCCATGCGCGGAATCAGGTACGATGACCTCGATCCTGTCATCGTTCTTTCTTTCAAAATAGGATTTTATTATTGCCATCGATGTGAACTCGCCATTCGCCCCTGCCGCGGGCTGGAGCGAGAAATCGTCCATGCCGCAGATTTCCATAAGGTGCTTCTTCAGCATGTACATTATTTCCAGGGAACCCTGGATGGTGGTTTCATCCTGATACGGATGCACCATGTTCTGGGGAAGAGCTGCAAGATATTCCGTGAACATGGGGTTATATTTCATGGTGCAAGAACCCAGTGGATACATGCCTGTGTCGTTTCCGAAATTGAGCTTTGAGAGGGTGATGTAGTGGCGTATTACTTCTGGCTCTGAAAGCTCAGGGATGTCGAGGGAGGCGCGGGTGAGGGCATCGGGAAGATCAAGGCATTTCTTGAAGGTGTTCTTTTTGGATTTCTCAAAGATGAGGCGAAAGTCGAAGTTATTTGAGCGGTATGGGTTTTGTGTTCCTGTGTGCTCGATCCTTTCTTGCATGGTACCATCAGCTCCGGGTTTTAATTCTTTCTGATAGATTGATATAAACGGATTGGGGGAAATAGTTTTTGCATTGGGGGAAGATGAGGTTGATGAATAGAAAAATATGATGAGTACTATAATTACCATAATAAGTTTTAAATACTTAAATATCAATATATTATAATAGACTGAAATAAGGTAAATCATACCATGATATTTGGAAAACATTAAAGGTAAAAATGTTAACTGAAAATCCTATGAAAGTTGTACTCAAAGAGCAAGCAAGAGCCGCTGCTGCAATTGAAATGGGTGCAGAAACGATTCCTGAGCAGTTAACCCGGAGTACTTCAATAGCCATTCTGGACCGCACAATGGGAGGTGGACTACCTTCAGGTTCAGTAGTTTATATCTACGCAGACCCGAAATCAATGGCTGAGGTATTTCTTTATCAATTCACTCAGGCGCGAAAGAGCTATTATTTCTCCAACGAAAGACGACCTGCATATGTGATGCGCAATATAAAGAATTACGATTTTTCTACGGATAATATCACATTCATTGACATATACAGCGCATATTATATAACCGCTCATGGAGAAATGGTAGACAATGTGGGCAATGAGTTCGTCGATGCCAAGATAGTGGAATTCACGGAAGCCACCCTGAAAAAAATTCTTGCCCAGGACGAATCTGATATTAATATTATCTTCGATTCTTTTTCGTTTTATCTTAACCTGAACGTTAACCCGGGTGTTATCAAGCGACTTATAAATATGATCTATGAAACTACAAAACACCTTAACTGCCTGGCCTTTTTATATGGTCTCAAAGATACAAATAAAAATCAACTTGAGAATGAGATCTTGAAGGCATGCGATTGCATTTTTGATGTGGAACTTGAAAAGACCGGAGATAAGCTTATAAACCGCCTGTCAATACCAAAGCTCAGAGGCAGGGTGCCGACAATGGAAATGGTGAAGTTCAGAGTAGGAGAAGGTGTCCAGATAGATACCACGAAAGATATCGCCTGAAGACCACAGGTTTATTTTAATTAACGCCTATCTGGTCGTAATGAAAAAGATACTTCTGACCAATGACGACGGGGTGTATTCAACTGGTCTTAAAGCCGCTTATGAGAGCATCCGCGACCTGGGACATGTGACCGTAGTTGCGCCGTCCTCGCAAAAAAGCGGTGTAGGGCGCGGAATATCCATATTCGAACCTCTGCGAGTATCTGAGGCTAATGTGAACGGTTTCAGGGCGCATGCAGTTGCAGGTACTCCCACGGATTCAGTAATACTGGGTATTTTCGCTATAATGAAAGAGTATCCAGACCTTGTGCTCTCAGGTTTCAACGTAGGGGAGAACATCAGTACAGACACCGTGACCACAAGCGGGACGATCGGGGCGGCACTTGAAGCCGCAAGCTACGGGATACCAGCTATTGCCGCATCCATTCAGGTGCTGGATGAAGGGGATAAGTTTGACGATCACCGCACGTACAGTTATGACTTTCAGGCATGTGTAAAAATAGTGAACAGGATAGCGAAAAACGTGCTCGAAAACGGGCTTCCCGAAGGCGTTGATCTTCTCAATGTGAATATACCAAGACATGCCGACCATGATACCGAAATCGAAATAACAAGACTGGCTCGCAAGATCTTCGTGACAGGCGTTGAGGAGCGCAGGGATCCCAGAGGCAGACCTTACTACTGGATCAACGGAGACCTGATCCGCGATGCTGAGGAAGGGACTGATGTCAGGGCAGTGATGAAAAAGGGTCATATCTCAGTGACGCCGCTGTCGCTTGATTCCACCGCCAGGGTGGATTTTAAGGATATCCAGAGGTTGCTGTAAGAGACCGTTTCAATTTGTGTTGGTGGTTATGCTGAGATCCAATATAATCTATGGATTAGTGGAGAAGTAATTGCCTAATCGTAAGTTTTAAGACTTGATAAATTAGACTTGTGTTATTCAATAAGATTGAATATTATCAAAAAAGTATATACAGGCATTGGCCTTAAGTCCGGGTTTGTGACTGAAGACGATAGGGGTTTTGTGCATTCATAAGATATCTTGAACCGTAATAACAACTGTGGTGCCAAAAACGGGGCTGAAAAATGACGATAGATATAAGCTTTGCACCTAAAAGCCTAATTTTGAGCGATTTTAGGTGCAGTATTTAGACTTTAAGTGCAAGTGCACTTTAAGTGCAAAGCTTATGAGAGCATAAATTTATTATGTATAGCTTACTAATTATCCATGTGAACATTATGGCTGAAGAGAAGAAACAACATGTTGTTACAATTGACCCAACCAAACTGAAAGAGGGGACGTGCCAAATTTTAGATGCTAATTGGGGCGATGGTCGGAAACGTGCTGCTGTATGCAAGGAAGGAAATATAATAAAAATTTACCCCGTAGAACCTGAAAGTGGTTAAAAACAAATGGGTTTAAAAGATTTGATTCCTTTCCGTTTTGAGCGATTAGAAAAATCTAACGAGATAAAAATCAATACGGATAATTTCAAAGAAGGGGAGTGTAAGGTAGTTTTGGTCTGGAGTTGGACTAAGCTACGTCGCATTAAATATGCTGTTTGTTATAATGGTGGCAAAATTGAAATAAGTGAAGTCAAGTAAATATTTTTATATAATATTCTAAGAAGCGATAGCATGTTTTATTGATAAAAGCCAAAGCAACACATTGGCTAAAAATCCTCATGCACCCACGCTGATGCTCCCGATTTCAATCGGGAGTCCGTGACTTGAGTGTACCAACAAATAATGTAACGGTCACGAATTAAGCTGTTACCCTCGTGCCAGCCCTGCCTTCGATGGCTTGCAGCGCTTTATCAAGGCTTGAAATGATCGCATGTTTTCCACCTGATCTTACGAACCGCACCGCAGCGAGCATCTTAGGCTCCATGCTGCCCTTCCCGAAATGCCCTTCTTTTATGTACCGCTCTGCATCGCTAACTGTCATTTCATCAATATCAACTTGATTCTTTTTCCCGTAAAACAGCGCGGCTTTCTCTACGTCTGTAAGTATGAGAAAGGTCTCTGCTCCCACTGCATTAGCGAGCAGACTGCCTGTCAGGTCTTTGTCGACCACTGCTTCAACACCTGTCAGGATATCATTTTTCCTGATAACAGGTATCCCGCCCCCGCCTGCGGCAATGACTATAATACCTGAATGAACAAGATTTTTGATCGCTTCTTCCTCTACTATCTTTTTCGGCATGGGCGAAGCAACCACACGCCTGTACCCTTTTTTATCCATGATCATCCGTATTCCACTCCCTATCATCTTGCGAGCTTTGAATTCAGGATAGTACAGACCTATTGGCTTTGTGGGATTTTCAAAAGACGCACAAGAATCATCCACAAGCACCTGCGTCAATAGTGTTACGACCTGTTTGTTCATCCCTTTCTCTTTCAACCTGTTGTCAATGGACTGCTGGAGCAAATACCCGATAAGTCCCTGCGTCTGCGCCCCGCACACGTCAAGTGGCTGAGGGTGAACCAGACCGCACTCCTCCTGCATCGCCAGGAGGTTCCCAATCTGGGGCCCATTGCCGTGCGTAAGGACGACATCATAACCTTTCTGGATGATCTCAACTATCTCCCCTGAAGTATTGTCTATAAGTCTCTGCTGCTCCTGCGGATCTCCCTTTTCCGGGTTAAGTATCGCATTCCCGCCTATAGCGATCACGATGGTGCCCATATTAATTAATATTGTCGCCATATATATTAAATTACATCTGGATTTTTCATGCGCAGGTAAAATTAAAATATGACAAAGACAAATACAATATATGGAAAAACTTGACGTCAGGGGCAAAATATGTCCCTTCCCGCTTTTTTATGCAAAACGAAAGATAACGGAAATGAAGCCAGGAGAAGAGCTTGAGATCATTGCAGATGATTCAACAGCAAAAGAGACCATCCAGAAATGGAGCAGGCTCCATAATCATGAAATATTAAAAATAGAAGATGAAAAGAGTTATTTCAGGATAATATTAAAGAAGAGGGAATAAAGATCACCCTTTCTTTGCCGGTTTCTTTTTGGTTACCTTTTTTGGTACGGTTTTTGGAACAATACTTTCTGACCCGTTCGTCCTCTCCTCTTCAAGTTTCTTTTGCCACTCAATGAAATTGCAGTGAGGGCATCCGATATCCCAGGGACGCTTCCCTTTAGTTACTATCTTGATGAAATAAAGACCATGCTGTTCACACTGCTTATCAGTGACCACTATTTGCCCGGACTTCGGAAGGGGAAGGGAAAAATCACACTTTGGATATCCTGAACATCCGATAAACCGTGAGCCTTTCATGGATTTCCTTATTATCAGGTCTGATGAGCACTTCTTGCACGTCCCGATAATGCGGTCTTCGTACAGGCCGTTCCTCAGGGATTCACTTATCAATTCCTTGTTCTTGTCCATTTCCTTGAAAACCCCGCCAAGCATCTCCCTGGATTCCTGGATCACGAAATCCTCTGTGATCTTGCCTTCTGATATCTCATCCATATCCTTCTCAAGTTTGCTTGTCATCTCAGGCTTTGTGATGGTATTTGCATACTTCTCAAGCGCTTCGATCACAGCATATGCTGTTCTTGTAGGCTGGAGGGGATTACCCACAACATAAGCTCTTGAGTACAGTTTTGAGATTATTTCATGGCGCGTGGATTTAGTGCCCAGCCCCATATCTTCCATTATTTTGATCAGATGTCCCTGCCCGTATCTTGAAGGAGGCTGCGTCTCTTTCCCTACAAGGTTCGTTTCTTTGACCGTCAGAACCTGTCCTTCCTTAAGCTGAGGCAGGAGCCTGTCCTCCGGGACGTTATATGAATAATACCATCGCCATCCCGGCTCAATCATCCTTGCGCCGTTCGCTCCAAAATCTTCGCCGCTTATATCCACTGTCACTGCCATGGTCTCCCAATTTGTTTCGCCTGCAAACGTCGCAAAGAAACGGCGGACGACAAGTTCGAATATTTTCCACTCATCTTCCCTGAGTTCGCTTCGTTTAACAGGAGTTGCCGGGTGTATTGGCGGGTGGTCAGTGGTCTCTTTCTTGCCTCTTGTGGGTGTCAGGTCCCCTTTGAGGAGCTTCTGTGCATACTCGTGGAATTCCGTGTTCAAAAATGAGGCTATAATGCCTTTTGTATCAAGCGTGGCAGGATAAACAGTATTGTCGGTACGCGGGTACGAGATAAAACCGTTGACATACAGATACTCTGCTATCCGCATGGCATTTACTGGAGATACCCCTAAAGCGCTTGCGGCTCTCAGGAACTCTGTTGTATTGAATGGAGTGGGGGGTTTCTCGCTTCGTTTTCCTTTTTCGATGCTTTTGACGATCCCTGTCTTTCCGAGCTTTGCATGGACCGCTTCAGCTTCAGCTTTATCCAGGAACCTTCCTTTCTTATGCTGTGCCTCGAATTCCCCGCCGTTTGCCAGGATCGCATAGATTTCCCAGTATGGTACAGGTACGAAAATATCCCTTTCCTTTTCCCTGTTTACCAGTATGGCAAGAGTTGGTGACTGTACCCGCCCCACAGAAAGGAACCTGTCCCCGAGCCTTCCTGAACTGAGTGAGACAAAACGGGTCAGTACTGCGCCCCATACCAGGTCTATGACCTGACGGGATTTACCTGCTGCAGCCAGGTTAAAATCGATCTTCGTGGGGGAGGCAAATGCGTGCTTTATCTCTCCCGGGGTTATAGTGCTGTAATGAACACGATCTGCTGGAACATCGGGATTTATCTTCTGTATCACCTTCAGCGCCTCAACTCCTATAAGCTCGCCTTCCCTGTCGTAGTCAGTGGCAATGGTAAGATGCTTTGCAACTTTTCCGAGCTTTCGAAGCGCAGTGACTATATTAGCATGCGTGGGTGAAGTGTGGATCTGGGCATATATAAGTTCCTTCAGGTCTGTCTTTTGCCAGTTATTATACTCTTTCGGGAAATCCACTTCCACGATATGCCCGGATAGACCTATCACCGCTGTTTCGTCGAATTTATAAGTATCAACGCCGCTGATCCTATCCTTCTTCGGTTTCTTTTCGGACAGTATAGCCGCGATTCTCTTCGCTGTGTCATGCTTCTCTGTAATGATTAGATGCATCGTATCCTCAGACCACTCTGGATAAGCCAGTTAGATACATAAATAGATTTGGGCGAAAAAAGGTAATATGGTAAATTTTTGGTTGTGTACTTTTTTTCATAATTGAGGCTGCCTGAAAAAGCAAAATTCACTCCCTTATCCTTTCCACGATCCCATCAAACCCGCCATCAAAACTTGCCAGATATTCTATATCCCTGCTATTCATCAGTTCTATTATCGTACAGTCAGTAAAACTCAGCTTCTTGCTGGCATATTTCACAAAAGTTTTCCATCCTTTATTAAGAACTTCTTTATCCACAAAAAGCAAGTTCGTAAATTGCTGCATGTCCTTTTCCTTATTTCCCAGAATAAAATCTCGGACTTTTACAGCATTCTTCACATCTCCAGTTTTGTAAAGCAGGAAAGTCACAGCCTCGTCAAAAACCGCATTCGAGGTAAATACAGCTCCATGCTTATTATCCATAATATCATCAATAAGACCGGATGCCTGCGCATGGAGCTTGTCCTTCTCATTAACATAGGCAATGAATATGCATGCATCGATAAAAATACTCATCTTCTGGCACCATAAACCACAAAATCTATTTCTTCTTCACTAGTCTCAACCCCCATGTCACATTGGAGACTTCTTATTTTCTTTTTTTGTTTCTCCGATAATGGTAGTTTGGAGACTCTGCCAAAGAAGCTATCTTTTCTTGACCTGACAAATTCAATGAGATTTGAGAACAATTCCTGCTGTGTTATTTTCTTACCTGTCTTAAGAGTAAATTCAGCCTGAAGCATGTCGAATATGTTCTTGTCTTTTTCACGTATCTTGATATTTTCACTCATAATTAGAAAGATAACTTTATCTTTAATATACTTTTCTACAAATTGCACAATGGATAGGATTTTCAGACAAATATAAAACCATCCAGGGCAAAGAGGGAGCAGTAAGAAACATATAATTATCAGAGAATAAAGTATAGCAGCACATAAAAAACCAGTCATACGAAGGAGGAAATACAATAGTCGAAGTTTCAATCGTTCTTCCAGCTTATAATGAAGCTGCAAGAATAGAAAGCACTGTTGAAAGGACAGCCGCTGCACTTGGCGAATTCACATCATCTTTTGAGATAATTATCGCAGA
>JBDROC010000090.1:0-3646 GCA_043810475.1 Methanobacteriota archaeon
CCACTGCGCAGGTCTGCTCCTGCGTAAAGAAAACGGGAAGTGCGATGCTGCGAAGCATTGTGCGGAGTTCCCTAATATCGGCAGCCACAGCCCGAAACAATATGTGAACCAGAGGTGGCTTCAGCATGATGCGACATACCAACGCAGGATGGAAGCTTGAGCAGGAAAATGATTGCTGGAGTGATTACGGTCAGGATGGTTGCGAATGCTCTCTTGTGCAACCGAGGGAGGTCTCATAACGTCCTCCTTGAAGCTGGATACAAACCCTACAAGTTTCAGGGTCACTGTATTCAACCAAAGGATAGTGGTAGGCGAGCTATAACCTTAACGGGAAAGGCAGACCAATGCGTCCCGAGTCGCGCCTCGGGAGGGCGCAGACACGTATGCCAGCGCACTGGCATACGTGGATTCCCGCTCCAGAAGGGTAATCTGGATGAGAAATCGGATGAATCCATAGTAGCTATGATAATTAAGCCGATGATATACCGAACCTGCATCGCAGGATGCAGGGGGCGACGGTATGAGGAGATAACTCAATTTAGCAAAGGGATTCTGGGTTGGCAAAGTCAAGGTGAACAGCATGATAACATCGAAGGAAAACAAAAGCCAGAAAGGTAAGCCGCCGAAAACAGTAGGCGAAGACGCTATCTGGTGAAATATGATATTGGTGGAATAATTGCTATATTACCGTGGCTGGTAAAAGCATATTTATGCTTTTATCTCCTGTAATGGGACAATGCCAAACGAAAGCCGTATACTGGAAATCGGTTCGTACGGTTTGGCGAGGAGGGGGAGGTTGAAAGACCTCTTCTTTACTCTACTATCTGCGTTCATCCCACATTCAAGAGGTAGCCAAAACTAACTCTTGAATGTGGGAAATAAGTATATTAATTTATACATATATAAAGATCACATTTCTTAGGACACTACCGATCATTCATTGTATTTAAAGCTAATCATTATTAATAATGATAATTTTGGCAAATCGCTCATCCTTATATTCTCATGCGGCATAGCACAGGACATGGCAAGCTACCAGACTATCGTAAAGGATGTAATAAAGAAATCCGATATCCTTCTTGAAGTAGTAGATGCCAGGTTTCCAGACGAGACGCGAAACAGCGAGATCGAACGTGAAATAGCCCGTTCAAAGAAGCCATTCATAATAGTCATGAACAAATGCGATCTTGTATCAAAGGAAACACTTGAATTAACCAAGAAACGCCTGTCAAAAATTGCGCCAACTGTCTTTATATCCAGTAAGAACAAGTTCGGAACAACAATGTTAAGACATAAGATCCTTGAAACCACAGCCATAAAAGGGCGTGATATACTGGTCGGTTCAGTCGGTTATCCAAACACTGGTAAATCATCAGTGATAAATGCCGTGTCCGGGAGACACAGCGCTGGCACGTCCTCAATATCAGGTCACACAAAAGGAGAGCAACTTGTGAAAGCAGGTTCGCGGATCAGGTTCATAGATACGCCAGGGGTGATACCTTTTGCCGAGAACGACGAGACCATACTTGGACTTCTTGCAGTGAAGGATGCGACACACCTTAAAAACCCCGCTGTTGTGGCGATGAGGATAATTGAGAAATTTTGTGCGCAAAACAAGACTGCTCTGGAATCATTTTATAATATCAAAATAGAGGGACAGGATTCCTATGATGTGCTTGAACTCATAGGCAGACAGAGCAACTACCTCCAAAAAAAGGGTGAGGTGGATGAAATGAGAACCTCTGTCAGGATAATCAATGATTGGCAAAAAGGGCTGCTTATGATCTAAATGCCTCCTACAACTTTTTGAATAACTATCTTATCGCCCCGACATCAGAAAAACCCTGCCTCTGCCCTGTACCAGCCTCGCGCTGCAATTTTTCCTGATGGAACAATAACTTGATAACATTCTGAGCATGCTCGCGGGTGCGACTCTCCATGAGACATACCAGTTCATTCTCGTCCTTTGCCTCATCCTCGTGCACAAAGACCTCTATGATATGGGTGTTCGTCATTAGCTGCGCTTGAATTATCCCCTGTGAAGCTTCATGGGCGCACATTTTGTCGATCTGCTGCGAGCCAGGCATCCCTAGAGCCATGACTATATCGCATTTTTTTTCCTCTATAAGTTTCTTGCAGGCGACAGGCAGGTCTTTTACTCCCGGCACTGTGTACCGCTCTATCTGTATGGATGCGCCTTTCTTAAGCTCATCGATGGCTATTTTTCCCATATTTATGCGGGAGAAGGTGGTATCCGCGATTCCGACTTTGTGCATTTCTGTTGATTATTTATGGTTTATTATTCCTTATTTCAATAAGTGTCTGATTTATCTTGAAAGTAAGCAGTATGATCTCCATTAAAATCACCGAACATCTTCAACTGACGGCATGTATTAAATATTTTTCCCATATAATCATGATAAATCTTCCATACCGTTTACTGGTTTATCACTAATATTCATAATTGTGGCCAGTAGTGGGACTAAATATATATACCAGTAGCACAGATATTTGATTGGTGAGAATCATGCAGGAATTAATTGTACGAAGAGATGTAAATACGTCTATTGCTTTTGAGGAGGAGTTTGAATCCCTCAAGGTAAATACTGGAGAGAAGGAACTTAAAGAGAGGCTGCTTGAGGCGTTGGTGGCAAAAAAGGTATATTCCCAGGAGTTACAGAATCTCCAAATGGAAAATGCCCAGTTAAAAAGCATGCCGTTGTCCATTGCCAGTGTAGTCGAGAAGATGGATGAGAACACAGTATTGTTGAGACAGCATGGAAGCGAAAAGGAAATCCTGACCCGTGTTGGAGATAATGTATATGCAGCACTGGAACTCAACACCAGGGTCGCAGTGAATAACGCGCTCAACGTGGTGAAAGTCTTATCAAAACCCATCGATACTCGGGCAGTGGCAATGGAGTTAATAGAAACGCCAGAAACAGATTACAATAGCATAGGTGGCCTGGATCCCCAGATGCAGGAAGTAAGGGAGGCAATAGAGCTACCACTTGCTGAACCTGAATTATTTAGACGTATAGGGATTAAACCTCCGGGAGGAGTACTGTTATATGGTCCCCCTGGAACCGGAAAAACCATGCTTGCCAGAGCAGTGGCACACAGTACCAGGGCAACCTTCATCAAACTCTCAGGACCTGAGCTTGTCCATAAATATTTAGGGGATGGGGCACGCCTTGTAAGGGAAATATTCCAGATGGCACGGGACAAAGCGCCGAGCATCCTCTTCATCGACGAGATCGATGCAGTGGGCGGTACGCGCACAGGCAGCACGGACGGAACTGAAGAAGTCAACCGGACAATGATGCAGCTTCTTGCAGAAATGGATGGATTTGAAGATAGAGGTGATGTGAAGATAATTGCTGCTACAAACAGGATAGACCTGCTTGACCAGGCTCTTCTTCGCCCTGGTAGATTTGATAGGAAAATTGAGATACCCCTACCTGAAAAAGAGGGCAGAAGGTCAATGTTCGCCATACATACGCGTAACATGCCCCTGGCTCAGGATGTTGAGCTCGATGAACTCGCCACACTCACTGAAGGTGCCTCGGGTGCGGATATCAGTGCTATTGCAACAGAAGCAGGGATGTTCACCATTCGCAGAAGAGGCGAATATGTTACCAGGTCA
>JBDROC010000091.1:0-3611 GCA_043810475.1 Methanobacteriota archaeon
CCCGGTTGTATCGGGAAATAAAATAAGTTAAATCCTTTATCCACATGAGCTCACTTATTCAAACCAACGAACAGAAAACTCGAGAAAATATTAAAGCCATCACTACAGCATCGATAATAGAGTTTCTTCGACAATTGGCGGGAAAGAAAAAAGAGATAAAAAACATCTGCTCATACAGGACTCGCGTATCAAGGAACAAGAGAACAATAATCCTTGACTGCAAAAACTGCCGCATGGGAGAGGCATCCATAACTGACATAAAATGCAGAGAAAATATCCTTGGTATACTCATATCAGAACCAGTGGCAGACAGGCTTGTGCTCTCGCATCTTTATGAACGGGACTACGAGATGGAAAACCTGGAATTCTTATACATGCTGGCACGATTCATCGACGGCATAAGGGTAT
Source organism: Methanobacteriota archaeon (assembly GCA_043810475.1). GTDB lineage: Archaea > Halobacteriota > Methanosarcinia > Methanosarcinales > Methanoperedenaceae > Methanoperedens. The sequence goes on from JBDROC010000091.1 coordinate 409, forward strand.
ATAAGAACGCAGAGCCTGCCATGGATTGCGGAAATGAACAGGCAAAGTGGGGTGAATGGCTCAGGTCTGTTATCGACATGAGCGCTTCTGATCCTGTAAAAGCTTATATGGACATCAGGACGATGATCAAAAGATCGCAGGAAAATATATCGGCACCAGAAGGTGAAAAATGTAAAGCTCATTTCATTTCGATGCTTGAAAAAATGGCCGGGTGCGTTCCAGAACTTGGGGGCAGGATCAATGGGGATGAACCGGTGAATTATTATGAAACCTTAATGAAAACCCTTGTTCGGCCCGGATTCTCGTCATCCAGGATATACACCGCTCCGCCTCCAAACACGGAATTCATAGAAGGATATGAAGTTCAAAGATCGGGTGGCAGGGTCATGCAGATAAGCCGCTATAAGCTCACAGACAGACCTGAAACCCTGTATTTTGCTATTCCAGTCGAGTATAACATGAGACCCAGAGAACTTGAGATCATCGAAGCTGTGAGGAAAAAACTCATGAAGCACAGACCCAAAGACCTCAATTTCTCGGATTCAGCTAATTCCAGGGAATACTTCAGGAGGCTGGGAAAGCAGATGATAATAGAGGAAGCGCAAAATATCGGTGTAAAACTTTCCCCGGATGAGATAAATACCTTCTCTGACATACTCGCAAAATACACCACTGGTCTTGGGATACTGGAAGATGTGCTGTCAGATGAACGTGTTACAGATGTTTATGTTAATTCCCCTGCGGATATCAATCCGATCCATATAGTTGTTGAGGGGGAGGAATGCGTTTCCAACATATATCTATCCCAGGATGATATCGACTCGATGATAACGCGATTCCGGGCAATAAGCGGAAGACCATTCGGTGAGGCAAATCCAGTGCTTGACATGGACCTTTCCGAATTCAAGACCCGCGTTTCAGTCATCGGCAACCCACTTGCTGCAGGAGGGCTTGCATACGCCTTCAGAAAGCACGCGAACAATCCCTGGACCCTCCCGAAGCTCATAAACTCAGGGTCGATCACACCCCTTGCAGCAGGTCTGTTAAGTTTTCTGATAGATGGTCAATCATCCATACTTGTGGCAGGCGGGGTGGGCGCAGGAAAAACTTCGCTACTTGCAGCAATGCTTCTTGAAATACCCCAGAAATACAGGATCCTGACTATTGAAGACACACCGGAATTACCGATAGAGACGCTTCAGAGGGTTGGCTGGAAGATCCAGGGCATGCATACAAAATCGTCAGTCGGCGGTTCAGATGCAGAAATTGCTCCTGAAATGGCGCTTCGCGCTGCGCTTCGGATGGGGAACTCAACGCTTGTTCTCGGTGAGGTCAGGGGTCCTGAGGTCAAAGTGCTTTATGAAGCCATGCAGGTTGGCACTGCGGGAAATTCCGTCATCGGGACCATTCACGGCGCCTCAACGAGGGCGGTTTTTGAGCGCATTGTGAACAGCCTCGGAGTACCGGTCGCGTCTTTCAGGGCAACTGAAGCTGTAGTGGTCTGCCAGAACGTCAGGTTGTCCGGCACCATGAGCAAGAAAAAGAGGGTTGTTCAGATAGCAGAAGTGACAGGAGGGGAATGGAAGGATAACCCTGATGCAGATGATATATTTAACGATATTATGGTATTTGATCCTGCTTCTGACAGGATCCTGGCTGCTGATCTGCTGGATAAAGGACAGTCCGAACTGGTAAATAAGATAGCCAGCAAATGGGGGCTTACTATCGATGAGGCACTGCTTAACATAAAGATGAGGGCAATGATAAAGCAGACCATTGCAAATACCGGCAAGGAGAATCCTGAGTTTCTGGAAGCGGAATTTGTAGGGAGAGCTAACAACATGTTCTGGTACTACCAGGAAGAAGAACGGGATGAAAAAGGCAAAGTGGATTTCCAGGCAGTGTATCAACGATGGATCGATTGGTACAGCGCATTTGTAGAAAAAAACAAGTGAAACAATGGATGAATATCAAAACTGGTACTGCAGTGCCTGCAAGGTCGCATCTCAACGTTTTGGCTGGATGGTCGGGAACACGGATGAATACAGGAAAAAAAGCGAAAGTACCGTCAGTCAGGAATTCAGGGATGCCTTAAACTTCACAGGTTATGATATCGAGCCGTGGGAGGCGCATATACTGGCTTATTCCGGTTTTCTGGTATTGCTTTTCCTGATGCTGGCTGTGGACGCAATTCTCTTTAGCTTTGCCAGATACGAGACTGATTCTCTTATGGCTGTTGCAATATGCACAGGCATAGTCCCGCTTGCAGGGATGGTATATCTGAGCGAGTACCCGAAGATCCATGCAAAATTTATGAAAATACATTCTCTGGGCGATATTCCTGAGATACAGAGCTATATCGTCATGTCTATGAAGCTTGTATCGAATATGGAGCGGGCAATAACCTTTGCAGCACAGAATTCCACAAGACCTCTTGCCAATGACCTCAAAAAGCTTATCTGGGACATCCATATCCGTACATACAGCAGTATAGACGACGCGCTTATCGCTTTTGCAAACCAGTGGGGTAAGAACAGCGAATATTTCAAACGCTCGCTTCACCTTGTAAAAAGTTCGGTAAACGAACCTGATGAAGCACAAAGGATCATTACTCTTAACAAGTCGCTGGACATTGTTCTTGAAGGGACAAAGACGATGATGGACAGCTTTTCCGCACGTTTGCGGACTCCTACCTATGTCCTGTACTCGATCTTCATTCTGATACCACTGGCTCTGGTAGCGCTAATTCCTGCAGTGAGCATAGTCGGGGTCAGGATAGATACTGTAACTCTTGTCCTTATATATAATATAGTACTTCCCCTGGCAACGTTTTTCTATTCAGAATATATTCTCCTTCAGCGTCCTGCAACATTTGCTCCGCCGCATATATCAGACCTGCATCCTGAATTATCAGGTATCAAAACAGTCAGAAAAATGACAATTTATACTGCGCTTACAGTCGGGACGATCGTCGGAGTCTCAGGGTATATTCTCCTGTACATGGGGAATCCATTTGATATTATTTCACAGGAAGCGATGTCAGGCCTTCTACCCCGGACTTTCCCTGTGATCTGGGCGATCACATCAATTATCACTATTTACTGCCTTGGTGTTTATACGCCATATAAAAAAATACGGGATGGGATAAAGCAGATAGAGAGCGAATTCGCGGATGCACTTTTCGTTCTTGGAAGAAGGATCTC
>JBDROC010000092.1:0-4122 GCA_043810475.1 Methanobacteriota archaeon
AAAAACTGCATTCTGAGCGTTGTAGGGACGCCCAAAGATGCAGTTGCATCGAAGTTCCTGAAAAAAGAGCGTCTGTTTGGCGAGGAAGCGCTCACCCACAGAGTGGCTCTCAACCTGTCTAAACCCATTGAAAATGGGGTATTGAAAAACCAGGAAGAAGATATCGAGGCGGCAAAAGGATTACTTGAATACGTGTTACAGTCTGTTGACGGGGACAGGGAAATACAAAAATATGCCATTATTGGAGTTCCTGCCCTGGCAAGTGTGCTCAGTAAGAAAATCATCATGGATATGGCAGGTGAGTATTTTGACGGCGTAATGGTGGCAAGCGAACCATTCTGCGTGGCGTACAAGCTTGGAAAACTTGAGCATACTATGATCGTGGATATCGGGGCAGGCACAACTGACATTTGCCGGGTTCACGGCACTCTGCCAGGACCGGACGACCAGATAAGTAATGGCAAAGCAGGGAATTACATCGACCGTGAGTTCGTAAGGCTCATTCAGGAAAGCTATACCGATGCGAGGGTCACACTTGAGATGGCAAGGAAATGGAAGGAACAGTATTCTTTTGTAGGAGATATTAAAAAGGAGATAATCGTTGAATTACCGGTTAATTCCTCTATCCTGAAGCTCTCGGTCTCAAAGGAATTAAAACATTCATGCGAATCAATTATTCCTGACATTATTTCAGGGATTTCGAAACTGATATCGACTTATGAACCCGACTTCCAGGATATCCTGCGCTCTAATATATATCTTGCAGGTGGCGGCAGTCAGATAAGAAACCTGCCAGCCGTGCTGGAAAAACACATGGAACTCATCGGAGGAGGCAAAGTTTCGATATTCAAAGATCCGATTTATGGTGGCGCAGATGGGGCATTAAAACTTGCTATGGATATGCCCGGAGAGTTCTGGCAAACAACATAAATGGAGCAGGAAATAGAGTATATCGAAGAAAAAACGCTGAGCCAATGGCTCATGTTCATGCTGGAGAGAGTTGGGCATAACAACCTCCCCAAGCTTCTTGATTACTATGAGAACCTTGGCTGGATAAGCATGGATGTTTCGGATAAGTTGATCGACCTTGCTGAAACTCAAAAACAACGCTATGTTGGGCCTTCCTGGACACTCTCTGCCGAAGAACACCGTATCTCCATGCTCTTTATCGAAAAACTTCAGGGAAAACCAGTCGAGATTTCGCTTCTTTCTACCATTGCTCCGGCAAAAGCAAAGCCGCTGCAGACTGAAAGAGCAACGCCCAGAGAAGGTTATATTGAGTCGCACAGGCTGGAAAAGAATGAACTTGAATTCGCAGTGCAGCGCCGTGAAGTTACAATAAGGAACCTGGAAGCTGAGCTTGAGAAAAAAGACCTTGAGATAAGCAAGCTCAAAGAAATCTTACAGGAACTTGAGTATCAGCTTAATGAAAAACAGGATGAGATTAAAAAGAACCGGATTTACAAAGGGATACTTGAAGAAAATATCCGGTTGAGAAAGGTGGACTTTTACAGGAAATAATGTTTATTTTCAAATGTGACCTGATAAATCATGTTATTTGCACATGAATTTAAAAGAAACATTTAAATAATGGGTTTTTGAATATAGTATCACAATAGATGTGACATATTATATAACATCTGATTGGAGGTTGACTTGAAGACTAACCTGAAGAGGCTCCTGTACACACCGGAATGGCTCGCATTGTTCGAGAGGGAAATTGCTGGCGAGATCGTACTCAGCCATGAGCCCGGGGATGTGATAAGGGAATACAGGATGAGATATGGCATGTCACAGGAAGAACTCGGGGGTATAATGGACTTGAGGCGTGAATCTATTTCGCGCATCGAGAATGGCAGTGTGACACCGACATTTGATTTTGTGAGGGGATTTATAATGACCGTGGCGGTCATCGAGGCAATCAGGGTCGAAAGGGCACAGAATAAGGAGATAAACGTTCATTTACTTGAAAATATAGCAAGAGAGTCGGATTTTTCGATCGAAAAACTGCCCTTCGTGCTAAAGCTCGCTGTTGAAAGTTACGATAAAAAACTCATTAAGATAAGGAAATCATTGAAGGTGAAATAATATGGCAAACGATATGGTTTTGTGGCTCGAAGAGGTCGGGAAAGAAGACATAGCAATAGTTGGCGGAAAGGGTGCAAGCCTTGGAGAGATGATACATGCCGAACTCCCGGTACCGCTGGGTTTTGCGGTCACTGCACAGGCGTTCCGGCGTTTCATAGACGAGAATGGCATCGCTGAAAAACTTTTTGGCTCATTGGATGTGAACGTGGATGACGCTGAAATACTCAGGGGAGCGGAGAAGACGGCAAAAAAGATCGTCTTTGATGCGAAAGTACCCGCTGATATTGAAAAGAGCATCAGGTCAAAATACAAAGAGTTATGCAAGAGGGAGGGGGATGAGGTTTATGTGGCAGTCCGATCAAGCGCTACGGCAGAGGATCTTCCTGACGCCAGTTTTGCGGGTCAGCAGGACACATTTCTTAACATCAAAGGTGAGGCGAATGTACTCGAAGCTGTCAAGAAATGCTGGGCATCGCTCTATGGAGCGCGCGCCATATACTACCGCGTCAAGCAGGGATTTGATCACAGCAAGGTGAACCTCTGTGCAGTTGTGCAGATAATGGTGGACGCCGAAAAAGCAGGCGTGTTGTTCTCTTCCCACCCTTCTACGGGAGAGCAGGTCACCATAATAGAAGGTGCATGGGGACTGGGCGAGAGCGTTGTCTCAGGTTCGGTTTCTCCGGATTATTACGTTATTGATAAAAGGAACAAAAAGATCATGGAGCGCAAGGTCGCTACTAAGAATATCATGCATATAAGGGATCCGAAGACGGGTAAAACTGTTGAGCTTCCTACCCCCGATGATAAGAAAAACGCGAAGGTGCTTGAGGATGATGAGATCCTGAAGCTTGTTGAACTTGGGGAAATAGTGGAAGACCTGTATGGCATTCCGCAGGACGTGGAATGGGCGATCAAAGACCACGAGATTTTCATGCTCCAGTCAAGACCGATCACCACAATAAAGAAGAAAAAAGAGAGTAAGGAGAAAGCTGCAACTTCAGCAATGCTAGAAGGACTGGGCGCGTCGCCGGGGATGGCTTACGGCGAGGCAAAGCTCGTTGCTGACGCAACGGAGCTTGGAAAGGTGAAAGAGGGCGACATACTTGTGGCTGTCATGACCACACCTGACATGGTGCCTGCCATGAAGCGCGCCGCGGCAATTGTTACTGATGAGGGGGGAATGACCTGCCATGCTGCTATCGTGTCGCGTGAACTTGGCTGTCCTGCAGTCGTTGGAACGCGAAAAGCTACCCAGCTGCTGACTGACGGCATGAAAATCACTGTTGATGGTGAGAAGGGTCTTGTGTTCGAAGGTAAGAAAGAGGTCGCTGCGAAGCAGGTGGCTCATCCTCAGGCATCCGCAACGCTGGCAAGATCAAAACCAATCACAGCTACTGAGATAAAAGTAAATGTCTCGATCCCGGAAGCTACGCAGCGGGCAGTTGAAACGCAGGCTGACGGCGTGGGACTTCTAAGGATTGAGCACATGATCCTGGGTCTCCCGAAGCATCCCAAGCAGTACATAAAAGAAGGAAAAGCGGATGAGTATGTGAATGAACTTGTCTCGCGCATCCAGACCGTTGTGGATGCGTTCTATCCGAAACCTGTATGGGTGAGGACGCTTGATGCGCCCACTGATGAGTTCAGGACGATGGAAGGCGGTGAGGGCGAACCCATCGAGCCCAATCCCATGCTGGGATACAGGGGGATAAGGCGCGACCTTATAGATACAGAGCACTTCGAGCTTGAAGTGAGGGCTTTCAAGGAATTGATAAAGCGCGGTTTCACTAACATGGGCATAATGATACCTCTTGTGCAGCATCCATCGGAACTGCGGCGCGCAAAGGAGTTCATGCGCGAAAGAGGGATAGATTTTGGCAAGACCGAGATCGGGATAATGGTGGAAATCCCCGCAGCGGCACTCATAATCGACCAGTTCATAGCAGAGGGGCTTGACTTTGTAAGCTTTGGCACTAACGACCTGACGCAGTACACGCTTGCTGTAGACAGGAACAATGAGCATGTGGCGCACCT
>JBDROC010000093.1:0-2824 GCA_043810475.1 Methanobacteriota archaeon
GATCTTGCGGTTCAGCGGGTAAAAAAGGGAGACAATGTTTTCATATATTACGCAGGCCACGGCTGGTTTGATGATGTGGTGGAAACAGGCTACTGGGTTACTTCCGAGGCCACAAAAGAACCGGCCACCTTTCTTGAAAACAATAGTATCTACAAATATATTACTGCGTTGGACAAAAAGGGTGCCCAACATGTGCTCGTAGTATCCGACTCGTGCTTTGCAGGAAGTTTTACCAAGGAGCACCGGGCCATTGAAACGGAAATTGACGACAGGTACTTTCAGGAGAAATATAAGAAGCCGTCACGAAATATTCTGGCCTCAGGAGGCGTGGAGCCGGTTGCGGACATAGGCAAAGACGATCACAGCATTTTTGCTTACTACTTCTTAAAAGTCCTGCGGGATAACACCCTGCCATTTCTTTCCGCAAAGCAGTTAGGCGTTGCTGTTGAACAACTGGTGTGTCGGAATTCCGACCAGACACCCATCAGCCGGTTTATCCACGGAGCCGGAGATGAAGGTGGGCAGTTTTTCTTCATCAACAGAAAATCTCATGGAAGCGGGCAGGCGACTGAGCCGATTGCACCCGAGCCTGTGATTTCACCGAAAGACGGCAAGGCAACATTTGACGACATTCTGAAGGCCGAACAGATCCAGCGCGAGGTCAAAGAAAAGTGGGGCAAGTGGCAGGAAGTTAGGGAGACAGAATACCGTGAGGTGCTTGAAATCGATAAAAGCGAAAACCTTAACCCAAAACAGAAAGCCGTTGCCTGGCAACGTTTTCTTGTCGCGATTTCGCAGGACAATCCACACAGCCGGAAGGACGATGAAATGCGTTCCCACTCCCGGTCGCAAGCGTTACATTGGGAGGACATAAAGCCTGTCAAAAAGGCGGAACCTGTATCTACTACCGGTACATATGATGGAAACATAATTGATGATATCATCTCAATGAAAAACAAGGCATATTCTTCACATACAAAGGGTATAGTCAAGTTCTCTCATAAGAGGCATAGTGCGGAATACAAAGCAGACTGCGGTGAATGTCATCATGATGCAAATGGTCAGCCCCTCACTGGCATGAAAATGGGCGATGAGGTTAGAAACTGCATCGAGTGTCACAACAAGGCAGGTTTATCTCCAAAGGGTAAAGACGCTCCCAAGCTTTCAAAGAAAGAAAAGATGGCATACCATGCAGAGGCTATACATGAAAACTGCAAGTGCTGTCACGTGAATACCAATAAGAAGAGCGGCAAGAAAACAGCACCTACATCATGCTCATATTGCCATCCTAAAAAATAATAAAGTTCAGTTTTCTATTTATGTGGATAGGTTGGAAAATTGTTCAAAACCTATTAACTGTACTACTCATGCAAAATATGCGATTCCTGCTATGCATAAACATTCAGCCTTATTCACAGATGGTTGCGATATTGATATGTAATCTGAGGCATTGGCATCTACAGCATAATTGGATAGTCACATTCTTTTTCTCCACAAGCCCCGACACCATCTATAGGCTATCAATAAATACGTCATAGCTTTGTACTCCAGGCGGGACGTTCGTTTCACACACTCTTGCCTGAGGCTCACCTTCCGCTTCGCTCTGCCTTCAGACGGTCTTTCAAGATTTTTCACGATTCCGCCCTTGCCTTTGGCTAATACTTTTGCTAATGTGTTCAGCTCATTAACAGGATTCACGGACAGGGGACTTTCACCCCACCTGTCTGCGTGCGAACACTCACAGGCAGATAAGTTCACGCCCATGCCGGGCGTACACAATTTTCTGCACCTGATTGGTGTTTCGCTGCGCTCCACACCAGCCGGTGAGAAATGCGTTGGACTCAGGAGATAAACTAACTGAATGGAAATACTCGTACTTCTTGGCATTGGTTTCGGTATTTACATCATTTCCTGGGTCGCGGGAAAGTGTCATAAGGCCTCTCAGTATGATAAACTCAAACCGCGGCTTGACACTCTAGATGCGTATGATCAGCAACTGAACCAGCGATCCGCCGAGCAAGACAATCGTAATCGTGCACTCGACAAGAAACAGGAAACCGTTCTCCTTCTTGCCCAACAGAAAGCCATCGGCTTTCCTTGGCTCGCAGACGCTTATGCCGACTTTTTTCACCTTGAAGATCTACAGATGGCTCACGCACTCCAGACAAAAAAACACTCCGCTCTCAAGGGAGCAGAAGAAGTTCGCAAAGCGGGAAAGAGAAGACGAGACGCCGAGAAAAGGGCTCGTCTTCTCGAATATCACATAAAGTATTACGAAACCCTCTTCCCGTGGCTTGCAGACCTAAAAAGTGAGGATGTGGAAGATGAGTTGATTCGAGTTAGCACCGCCTCGAAAGATGAGAAAGAGCATGAGGATGCAGCTCAACAGTGGCTGACGCCGGAAGAATACCGGCGCCTTCCGAACAGCGAGAAATACGAGCTTGCGCTCGAACGCTATTGGACAAAGAAGAAAACCAAATGGGAAATCGGAAGAGATTACGAGCGATATACTGGATATCTATACGAAAAGGATGGCAACACCGTCCGTTATCAAGGGATAATTGAGGGATTTGATGATCTCGGGAGAGATCTGATCGTAAAGAAACAGAAGGCAACACAGGTTGGGGAGGAAGTTCGGGACATCCATAATTAAGTAAATAACTTGACATTAAGCTAGGGGGGAAAATGGTTATCAAATCTTTTTCAATCGTCCTCTTGTGAGCGGAAAGGATTTAAAACACTCCAAACAAGAGTTTCGGTATTACGCTTTAGGCCATACTGATGGTGGAAGGCATTTGTTTGTGGTGTTTACGATTCGAAATCG
>JBDROC010000094.1:0-4500 GCA_043810475.1 Methanobacteriota archaeon
TAAACTCAAATGTACGGTCTATATGGTAAAAATAAGCTTCCAGCAAAAACCTTATCGAAAATCTCTTATGCATCTGTGGGGGGCAGATGTCATTCCTTCTCCAAGCAGCAGCACGAACGCTGGAAAGAAGATATTATCAAAAGACCCGAATTCACCCGGCAGCCTGGGAATTGCGATCAGCGAGGCTGTGGAAGATGCTGCAACCCACGAAAATACGCATTATTCTCTTGGCAGTGTCCTGAACCATGTAATGCTTCACCAGACCGTGATCGGTCAGGAGGCAAAGGAACAGTTAGCCATGGTTGAGGATTACCCCGACATTATCATCGGATGCGTTGGAGGAGGAAGCAATTTCGCAGGGATAAGCTTCCCGTTCCTCATGGACAAGCTTTCTGGCAAAAAGGATATGGAAGTGATCGGGGTAGAGCCAACAGCCTGCCCAAGCCTCACAGGTGGCGAATTCAGGTATGATTTCGGTGATGCGGTGGGATTAACACCGCTTCTTAAGATGTTCACAATGGGGCATGATTTCGTGCCAGCCGCTATTCATGCAGGAGGTCTGCGGTATCACGGTGACTCTCCGATCGTGAGCCAGCTTTATGCTGATAAACTGATCAACGCAGTAGCGTATAACCAGACAGAAGTCTTTAAAGCAGGCGTGACGTTCGCACGGACCGAAGGCATTGTCCCTGCGCCTGAATCTTCGCACGCCATAAAATGCGCAATAGATAAGTCACTTCAGTGTAAAAAGAGCGGCGAGCAAAAAACCATTCTCTTTAACCTGAGCGGTCACGGTCACTTTGACATGACATCCTACGATAGTTATTTCAGTGGTGAAATGAAGGATATAGTGTGAAATGGGTCGAAAAACTCTTCGGAAAAAAAACCCAGGATCCGATAGAGATAAGATTTGAAGAACTTCCTGAATGGCTTGCATCAAGCAGAGACAGATTATCTCAGGGCAAGCATGCAGAGTCTGTGTATTCTGATATCGAGGACGCGCTTCTTGGGATAAGAAAAAGTGCATTAGAGCTTGAAAAAGCAGAGCCTGAAGGGAGATTTCATCTGAAGATGGTAAAAATTGCATCAAGCAACAGGGATAATATGGTAAAGCAGGTCAGGCTGCTTATGAACAATATCAATATCCCTAAAACAACTGACATAAAGACGGTGTTTGAGTTCCACGAAAACGCTATTCAGACACTTGCAATGTGTCTTGAGAACATGATGAAGAGTTATCAATATACAAAAATGGTGTTTTTAGAAGATTCAAAAAAAGTTATTGCAGAGGTGAACGAGCTTGGAAGGCTTCTGAACCAGCTTGTCAAACCCTTAAATGGCAATAAAAAAGTGCTTGATGCATTTGACAATTCCGAAAAAAAAATAGTAAATATAAACAACCTGAATCATCGGATCGACGATGAGAAAAAAACAATAAAAGAACTCGATGAAAAGATAAATTCTTTAAAAAAGAAACTCGAATTGAATCGTGATAATCTGGCGCAGCTTGCAGAAAGCGAACAATGGAAACAATATTTGAACAGCAAGAATGACCTTGTTGACCTGGAAAATAAAGCCAAAAAAGCAGAATCTGATATTATTACTCTTCTTGTTCCTTTAAATAAGCCTCTCCAAAGGCTCAAGCAAATGAACGAAGTAGGGAAATACGACCTGCCACCTGCAATTAAGAAAGAGCTTCACCTGTGTTTAACAGATCCGAAGTCAGTCTGTCCAGAGTTCTTTGTTGATGTTCAGAACATTATCCAGAAAGACACCGTAGCTTTTAATCCAGAAAAACGCGATAAGATTCTGGAACAGATAAAGTATTCAGTGTCAAAGATCGGGGATTTTATCAAAGAAAATCAGGTTATTGCATCTAATATCAATGCAAAAAAAGATGAGATAGCAGGAATGAACATAGTACTGGAAGCAACAAACTTAAGAGGCAGGATTTCATCGTTGCAGGATGACATGGGTTTCGCAGAAAAAGAACTTGGGATTTCAAAAAAGCTTCTCAAGTCTCTTGAAGATGGCGTAACTCTTGAAAAAAATGAATTGCAGCAGACGGTATTTGCGATCGATAATAGAAAGAGGATAATATTTTAATACTACAAATTCTCATTTACATAATCAACTGCATTTCTGAATATCGCCATGCCCGCTCCTTCTTCAGGTAATTGCTCCCGCGTCCACGCAGGATGGTTAGTCCTGTGTATGAAAGCTTCAGGATGAGGCATCATTCCGAATACTCTGCCAGTTTCATCGCATATTGCGGCAATGTTCTCAATAGAGCCGTTGGGATTATGAGGATATCCTGCAGGATTTCCGTTAATATCAACGTACTGAAATACGATATGATGGTTCTTTTTAAGCCTTGCAAGCACCTGGGGATCTTTGACGACGAATTTACCTTCGCCGTGGCGCACCGGAAGGTAGATGCTCTGGATCCCTTTCGTGAATACGCATTTTGATCCCTTACTGGTTTTCATATGAACCCACCTGTTCTCGAATCTTCCCGAGTCATTAAATGTGAGGGTAACATCCTGCCTGGAATAATCACTACCAAAAGCAGGCAATAACCCCATCTTTACCATCACCTGGAAGCCATTGCAGATGCCAATTATCAATTTCCCCTCCTCTATGAACTTTTGTACCTGTTCCCCCAGATTATACCTTATCATGTTGGCAAGCACCTTGCCTGAAGCTATGTCGTCCCCAAAAGAGAATCCTCCTGGAAGCGTAAGGATATGGAAATCAGAAAGTTTCATTTTGCCATTGAGAAGGTCGGTGAGATGTATCTTTTCTGCCTGAGCCCCTGCAAGATTGAAAGCGTGCTGCGTCTCAATATCGCAGTTTATACCATAGCCTGTGAGGACGAGAACTTTAGTTGTCATCTGGTTAAAATCCTGAACCTTTCATTTTTGTGGTTATTATTGGTTAATATACATTTTGTTTTTAGGCTCTGGTGAATCGGTTGGTGAATTTGCAGTGGGTAACTCTTTCCAGCCATTCAATAATCACCCACTCAATGTGATTTTTTTGATAGTAACTTCAATATAATCACCTTTTATCTGCACTATAAACGGTTTAGCCATAGTAACCATAATTCCCATATTCACCACAAGACTTATATACTTTGCGTTCGTATAGGTGAGTGTGGTAAAATCACCACCAAAAATAAATGGAGTTGAACAAAATGTTTGCCGATTCAGGAAATGGCTTGTATAAGGTTATAAAAAACCTGAATACCCAATCTGGTTGGTCTTGCGAATGTCCGGACCATACAATAAGGGGGGTAGAATGCAAGCACATGAGGGGATTCCATAATTGATATATATCAAAGACTTTGTTTATGTGATGAGATAACAGATATGATTTCGCATATTTCGGGAGATATGGCATATTGCGGCGATGGGTATGTAGTTATAGATTTCAACGGCTTCGGCTACCAGATCAATGTAACTGCGCCCACGCTTGCAGAGCTTCGGGACGCAAAAGAGAAAGTCAAACTTTACACGCACCTGCATGTCAGAGAGGACGCGCTAACATTGTACGGTTTCAAAACGCCGGGGGAGCTTGAGATGTTCAAGCAACTCATCAGCGTGACCAGAATAGGGCCCCAGATAGCTCTGAACATATTATCGCAGATAAAGACAGGTGACCTTGCAGCCGCCATTATCCAGGAAGATGAGAAAGTCCTGAAGTGCATCTCAGGCGTGGGTCCCAAGAATGCCAAGCGGTTGATACTTGAGCTTCGTGACAGGATGAATAAGCATGTGGAGAGCTTTGTGCCTGTCAGAACGAGTAACATCAATTACGACGCCGCAAGCGCGCTTGTCTCTCTTGGATTTGCGCAGCGCGAGGCACGTGACGCTGTGGAGGCCGCGGCATCGGGGATGAAGCAGCCAACGGTTCAGGCGCTCATTAAGGCTGCGCTGTTGAAGTTGAAGGAAAAATGAACATTTAATATGCAAGCTTGCTTCTCACTTTATCATAAAACCCGTCTTTTTTGGTTTTCACGAACCTTGCGGGTTTTTCAGCTTGTGTGATATGAATCTTATCTTCATGATTGATCTTTCTCGTGAACTGTCCATCAATAACGATAACAGCTTCCTTTTTCGGGACAGTCAGTTCCATACTTATCTCGCTTTTTGCGGGGACCACCCATGGACGCGCCGATAGTTTGAAGGGGGCAAGCGGTACTATCACTGTTCCGTCCACGCGTGGGTCAACAATCGGACCGCCGGCGCTCATTGCGTATGCAGTTGAGCCTGTTGGAGTGGCAAATACCACACCGTCCGACCTTAATTCCTCCATCCTGCATTTATCCACGAATATCCTGGAGGAGATCATCTTTGCCGGGCTTGCTGTAATGATCACGACCTCATTTGTGGCATGAGGGAGTATTTCGTCATTGACTTTTACCGAGAGACGCGCACGTTCTTCTATTTCAAAACCTGAAAGAACTTTATCGATTGACTCAAGAGCTTCATTGGGGTT
>JBDROC010000095.1:0-4227 GCA_043810475.1 Methanobacteriota archaeon
CATGCAATGAAAACGATCATCATCGGAGGCGGACTTGCAGGACTTGCTGCAGCTTACAGGCTCGCTGGCAGGGATGAGATAATCATCATCGAAAAAGAGAACGAACTGGGCGGCATGGCTTCAAGTTACAATATCACGCATCCGGATTCAGGGGTATACCACATCGAGAAATATTACCATCATATCTTTGCAAGCGATAAGGAACTCATTTCTCTCATAGAAGAACTCGGGCTTGGCAGCAGGCTTGAATGGCTCAGGGGAACTACGGGATACTTTTTCAATGGCAAAATATACCCCATGAACACACCACTTGAGATACTGCGCGCTCTCCCGCTTGTTGATGTGGTCAGGCTGACATGGCTTGTAATGAAAGCGAAGACAATAAAGGACATGACTCCTTTTGACGATATCACTGCAAAACAGTGGATACTGGATACGGCTGGTGAATCTGTATATAACAACTTTTTCCTTCCCCTGCTTGCAAGCAAGTTTGGGGACAATAAAGATAAAGTCTCTGCTGCGTGGTTACTGGGGCGAGTGCAGATCCGCTCGAACAGAGGCGCAAAAGGTGAGAGGCTTGGGTACATGCGCGGGGGATTTCATGCGCTGGTTGTAGCTATGGCTGATAAGCTCAAAGAAAAAGGATGTAAAATATTAAAGGGGAACGTCTACAGGATAGATATTAATAATGGAGTTGTCAAAGGCGTTATTGTGGATGGAAAGCGCATTGAATGCGATCGGGTGATCTCAACTGTCGCTCCGAATGTCCTTGAAAAAATATTGGATACAAAACATTCGGGAATTGGCACTGATATAAGTTATCAGGGCACTGCATGTGCACTGTTTGGACTCAAGGAAAAGGTAATGGATGATATCTACTGGCTGAACATCAAAGACAAAGTCCCTTTCGGCGCCGTGATAGAGCATACCAACTTCATTCCTGAGCAGGATTATGGAGAGCATTTGATGTATGTGACATCTTACTTCCAGAACCCTGAGAGCGTCCTATGGAAAAAGAGTAATGATGAGGTTGTCGAGCTTTATCTAAAGGGGCTTGAAAAGCTCTTCCCGGGGATCAGGGAAAAAGTGAACTGGTGGCGCTTGCACAGGGATATTGACACTGCGCCTGTTTATGAGGTCGGATACTGGAAAAAAGTGCTTCCATATAAGACAAATATTAAAGGGCTTTATCTGGCTGGCATGTTCTCAGAGGCTAACTATCCTGAAAGGAGCATGAACGGGTCTGTTGTTGCAGGGTTCAGGTGTGCTGAAACTGTGCAGAACTCAGATTGAGAACAGAACCATAGCAGAGTTTTTATACTTTACAGGAATCACATTGTTGATGTCAAAAGGGCATATTAACATTATATAACTACGGGTGATACAAATGATAACTGATAAATTTTTCAGAAGAAAAGCTTTAAATTTAGTGATCGGAATAACGATATTTTTATTAATATTTATCGGGACGGTAGATGCAGCGGCATCGGGAAACAGAGTGTGGAAAGAAGGAATGCCAACCACATATACCTGGAACTCGCACAGTTTTGCCGGGTTTTATTATAACCTGGACGAGAACCTGGGCACTGAAAAGCTTACCATTTCTGACATCAAACGGACAATAGACGAGGGAGATCTTACATACTCGACCATGCCTATCGAGGTAGAATTCGAATATTCTAGATTTGGCAAATACCAGGTCATCGGGTTTATGGCTGACAAATATTTTGCCGGATATACAAGTAACAGCGTCATTTCTGGTAATGATGTGATAAGTACACTTGGCAAAAGTCAACTTCACAAAGTATTGCTTGACGATGAAGAAAAGCGCGTGATCAATGAAGGGGGTACACTAACGCTAAAAGACGGCTATGTGCTGAAAATGACTGAAGTCGATATCAGTGCTGGACCCGGGCAGGTATGGGTAACCCTGTTAAAGGACGGGGATGAAGTTGACAGCGATGTAGTTTCAGGGAGAGATAACTATATATATAGTACAAAATTGGGCGGAGTTAGTGATGTCCCTGTTTTGGCAGTTCACTTTGATTCTGTTTTCAGGGGCAGGGAAGTGAACGCGGCATTTATAAGGGGCATCTTCCAGATATCTGAATCCTTTACAAAAGTAAGAAGTGATGATAGATATGGGAAACTTGAGATAAGCAGTGTCAGTTCCGGCGGGATAGACATGAGCAACAGGAACTCATTATCGCTATCGTCAGGCAATACGGTCGACCTTGTTGGCGATCTGAAGATAATAGTTGCAGATAGCGGCACATTGCGTTTCGCCCTGTCCGTAGAAAGGACTGGCGCTTTTGAAATGAGAGGTACTATTTACCCCACTGCTACTGAATGGACTCCCATGAACTTCGGTCTTAACATCGGGGGGACGAACCTTGGCTTTTATTATGACATGGATAACGATGTTGGAAAAGAGAGTTTGAAAATCGAAAAAATAAATGGTAGAACTATTCCGGAAGGAAGGTTGAGATATTCAACAACAGCAGAAGAGGTAAGCTTTGATTATCCAAAATTTGGCACGTACCAGATCATTGGATTCATGGCTGACAAATATTTCGCAGGCTTCACGGCCAACAGCGTAATATCCAATAAAGAAACAAAAAGCACTCTTGGTAGGCTTCAACTACATAAAGTGCTCCTTGACGATGACACTAAACGCACTCTTTCAGAAGGAAGCACACTGACATTAAAAGACGGGTATGTGCTCAAGATAAAGGACGTGGATATCGGCGCAGGAGAGGGACAGGTATTGATCTCATTGTTAAAAGATGGAGATGAGGTAGATTCTGACGTCATAACAGGGAGCGATAATTATCTGTACATCAAAAAGCTTGGCAGCCTGGATGAAATACCAGTTATTGCCGTGCACTTTGATGCAGTCTTTCGGGGCAGGGAAGTGAATGCAGCCTTTGCAAGGGGTGTATTCCAGATATCCGAATCATTTACCTCTGTAAAACCGGGCGACAGGTTCGGGGCAATGGAAGTGGATACTGTCAATGCAGGTAGTATTGAAATGGTCAATGCGAATTCTATTGATGTGTCTTCCGGGAACACGGTAGAGATCATGGGAAACATAAGCTTCAGGGTGGCTAATTCTGACGATGTGAGATTTTATCCCTTTGTTTATGTAACGCCTGATATGATATCAAGTCAGCTTTTGATCGATGCACCTCTTAAAGCCACCGCTGGTGAGGCTATCAAGGTGAAGGTCACAGCAGGAGGAAAACCAGTTGAAGATGCATTTATTTCCATCAATTCAGACATGGGACAGACAGACATTGATGGGTTGCTGAACTTAACCCTTAAGAAAACAATGAAAGGCGGCACTTACAACATAACAGCTACCAAACTTGGCTACGAAAAGACTAGCAAAGAACTGGTTGTCCAGGGCTATGTTGAGGACAGGCTGAGTATTGACGCACCTGCAAAAGGAAACCAGCTCGGGAACATAACGATAAGGGTGTTGAACAAAGAGCAGCCGGTTGCCGGGGCAGCAGTGAGTTTTGATAATAAGGATATCGGCGTAACTGATGAGAATGGTGAATTGAACTATATGCTTGAAGATAGTGGAATGCATACAATATATGCATCTATGACTGGATTTGCCAAAGCAGCAAGGGACATAGAGGTCAGGGTGCCTTTTGCAGAGTTCAAAGCTCTTGATATCAGTGTAAATAATGTTGTGTTTTCGAATGAAAAAGCTGAAATAAAGACAAATATCACAAATATTGGCACAAAAGCAGCGACACTTCCTGTAGGGCTCATAGTCAACAACACTGAGATTTACTCAATGCCAGTATATCTTGCTGCAGGGGAAGTTAAGGAAGTAACGTTCAGGAAAGAAGTGTCTCAGTTTCCGGGTAATTATACTATCGAAGTACTGGGCCAGAAGAAGACGGTAGAAGTAAAGGAGGCGCCGTTCAATATATTCCTGGTGCTTGGTATAATAATCGTAATCGGGGCGGTGATAATATATATGCTCACTGCAAAAGGAAAAACAGAACCCAAGAAATGATGAATAATATGGAGGACTAATATTTGGATACCAGAGAAATGATCCGTCTGCTGAATGAAGCTTTTGTTCACGAGATCGAAGCCACGATGATCTATGTGCGTAACGCTTTCATAATGCCCCAATGCGATCCAAGCAGGGTCACAGAGGCTATAGCTGTCGATGAGATGAGACACATGAACTGGCTTGCTGACCTT
>JBDROC010000096.1:0-3882 GCA_043810475.1 Methanobacteriota archaeon
ACCTCTTCCCCCTTGCCAATACCCTCCACGTTCTCAGGTATTATTACAAATCCATCAGCTTTTGAGACCGAGCTTAAGATCCCCGCGCCTGAGGTGGCGAGAGGAATTGCTTTGCCATTTTTCAGCTTGACACGCGCGAAAGTCTTATACCCGGTCCTTCCCGGTATCTTCTCAGAAAGCACAGCCCGTACCACCCTGTCCGGCTCATCAGGCAAATGCGCGAGTTTGCGTACCGCAGGGCGGGCAAAATAGTACAGTGCCACCATGCCTGCTACAGGATATCCTGGCATGCACACCACTGGCTTCACATTGACAAGGCCCAGGGCAGTGGGCTTGCCAGGGCTTATCCCCACACCGTGGACAAGCAGCGTCCCAAGGGATTCCACAACCGAAGGCACATAATCTCTTTTCCCCACTGATGTCCCACCGCTGATGATTATTATATCTGCACCCGAAACCCTCTGGATGGCTTCTTTGATCTTTTCAGGGTCGTCTGCCACTATATCAAGAAGCCTTGGGACCCCACCCCATTTCCGGACATAAAGGGAGGTCATAAGTCCGTTCGTCTCATATACCTCCCCTTCTCCTGGCATTCTGCTCCCCCTGGGGACAAGTTCCTCTCCGGTCGGGATTATCGCAACAACTGGCTTTTTAAAAACCTTTATTTCTTCAATACCAAGAGATGCAAGGACAGCAATATCGCATGGGCGAAGCATATGCCCCCCCGTAATTATAAGTTCACCATTCCTGATATCCTCTCCGATCTCACCTACGTTCTTGAGCGGATGTACCTGTGAAAAAACCTCCACCATTTCACCGTGCACGACAGTATCTTCAAGCATGACAACAGCATCCGCACCATCCGGAACAGGAGAACCGGTATGCACTCTGTTACATGTCCCTTTTTCAATTTTAATATCAATTTTTAAGAGGACAGGCGAATTGCTGCCTGCTCCCATCGTATCTGAAGCTCTCACAGCGAACCCGTCCATGGCGGCCCGGCGGTAATGAGGAACATCTGCGCCTGCATTGACGTCCTCACCTGCTATCCTTCCGTCGCAATCCCCAATAGGCAAAACCTCAGTTCCATCAACAGGGCGAACAGCTCTTAAAAAAAAATCCTTTGCTTCATCAGCATTTGTCCTTTTGCGAAACATCATCCTCCCGATACCGGAGGGAAAATAGCGATCTCGTCGTCCTTGTGCAGCATTGTTCCAGGCCCACCATCATCCAGAACATTCTTTCCGTTTAGAAAGACATTAAAATAAGGCTTTATCTTTTCCCCATCAAATATCAGTCCCTCAAATCCGGGAAATTTCTTGCATAGCTTTATCAGAACATCTCTTACAGTTCCACTGTCCACCTCAAGTTCTTTTGTTCCTGTGAGTTCCCTGATATTGGCAAAAAATTTTACTCTTATCTTTGGCATGTCCTGAGATTATCTCCATTTAACCATAAATGCTATGAATATATTAAACCATTTTATGTGCCAATGAATAAAAGACAATATGGATTGTATCTTGTTTTTATTCTAATGATCATCTTTGCTTTTTTCCTTCGGTTATATAGGCTTGATGAGAGGGTTTTTCACCATGATGAAGCTGCAGTGGGTTATTTCACATATAAATTATTCAATGACAGCGTCTATTCCTACGACCCATCTTTCCATGGTCCTTTCATGTACCATTTCACTTCAGAAATGTACCGGCGCTTTGGGGACACAATTTATTCATCCAGGTTGCTTCCTGCGATCCTTGGCGCATCGATGATCTTTTTACTGATACCGCTGCGAAGATATCTTGGGAATACCGGAACGGTCATGGCAGCATTCTTTCTTGCACTGTCGCCTTCGTTCCTGTATTACTCGCGGTTCTACAGGGAAGATATATTCATATCGTTCTTTACGCTGCTGGCACTGGTATGCGCAGTAAAATATGCAGAAGCATATGCAAAGGACAGACGGTCAGTTTCTGGATCGAAGCTGTATTCTATTGAAAGGATTTTTTATCTTGCTATTGGGGGTATCGCGATCTCATCTATGGCAGCACTGAAAGAGAACGCATATATTATAATGGCTTTAATAGCTCTGTTCTTGTTCCTGTTTTTCATAAGGGAAGGGTGGTATAGGGGCCTGATAGAAAGACTTAAAAGACCTGATAAGGAATTTTTAATACCCGTTGCAGAAGTGTTATTTCTGGTTATCGTAACCCTTGTTGTTTTCTCGCTGTTCTATACAGGAAAATTCCTTGATATCTCAGGAATGAAAGTTGCAGTTGAAAAAGCGGTCACCCACTGGTACGAAATGCACAAGATCCAGCGCATGGGGGGGCCGTACTTCTACTACCTGCCCTTAATTTCCCTTTATGAGCTGCCGGTACTGGTGTTCGGGATACTTGGGATGTTCTATTACGGCTGCAAAAACAGGAAAAAAGAAAAGCTCCTGGCAGTACTTCTCATATACTGGGTATTAGTGGATATAATGTATCTCATCGCACAAAGTTATCCCTGGGCAGGGAAGTTCTTACCCACCACTTATGTCCAGTCATCCATCCTGATATTCCTGCCCGTCCTTGTCCTTGGGATCATCGGTGCAGTCCACATCAAGAACAGGTTCATTGCATTCCTTGTCTTCTGGACACTTTCGAACTTTTTCATATATTCTTATGTGCAGGAAAAAGTCCCCTGGCTTGTGCTTAATCCGCTGCTTCCTCTTACCCTGATCGCGGCAGCTTATCTGGGTGAGCTTTTACCACGGCTGAACGTAAGGTCAAGGACCGGGGCTGCTGCGGTCATTTTCCTTGTGATCAGCAGTTCATTTTTTGTGCACTCAAGCTTTCTCCTGAACTACGAGAACTATACAAATCCCGCTGAACCGCTCATACAGGCTTCACAACCCCCTCAAGAAAAGTTCTCAGAATTCCTCAATAAGACCTTTGAGATATCCTCTCAGTACAGTAATCAGTCCACGGATATTCAAATCGTTGATGTAAACTTGGAAACCCAGTTGCTCTGGTATGCACGCCATTATACCAACATCCACTGGAGAGTAGAACTTGATGCTGAATTCAATGCCCCGCTCATTGTTGTGCATGATTCTGACGAGAATGAGACCGAGGCTGATGTCATGCAGCGCGATCTTGGCAGCGATTACATGAGGCTTGACAGCGCAAAGATGTCCTGGTACTGGTTCAAGCTCTCAGACATCACCCCGGATTACGTCCTTTGGAGAAAGATGAACAGACCGCCGGATGAGTACAGGTTCGCGCTTTTCTATAAACCAAAATCTCAGATTAGAAAAGCTTAATACTTCCTTTTTCTATTCACATAAGGTGATGTATTCTGCAAAAAAAAGCTTTAATTAGCGTTTCTGACAAGACGGATATAGTTGATTTTGCAGCACATCTTAAAAGGCTTGGCTTTGAGATAATCTCTACTGGCGGGACATCCAGAATTCTAAAAGAAGCCGGAATCCATGTCACTGACGTATGTGATATCACCGGGTTCCCCGAAATAATGGAAGGCAGGGTAAAGACGCTTCATCCAAAGATCCACGGGGGGATACTTTCAGTCCGGGACAATCCGCTGCATGTGAAAGAAGCTAAAAAAAATGGTATCGAATATATCGATATCGTGGCAGTGAACCTGTATCCTTTTGAGAAAACAATAGCCGATCCTAACACGTCCCTTGATGAAGCTATCGAGAACATCGACATCGGAGGACCTGCTCTTGTCAGGGCTGCGGCAAAGAACTACCGCCATGTGGCTGTAATAACAGACCCGATGGACTATCTCCTGGTAATAAGGGAACTTGAAAAAGGAGCCATTGACCTTAAGACAAAAGAGCGCCTTGCTGTGAAAGCTTTCAGGAGGATAGCGGATTAC
>JBDROC010000097.1:0-2602 GCA_043810475.1 Methanobacteriota archaeon
CACAGCTTCCATTGCAGGTTCAGTCCAGATTTCAGCCCGGATCGTTGAGACTGGCATCCATAAGATGGAATCCTTAGGATTCGATATCAACACCATAAAAAGCGGGTATGGCATCGCTCCAATTTCCCCTATCGTGGGAGACAGTACGAAATGCATGGGCTCGACCAACGACTGCATAATATACTGCGGAAAAACATATTATAACGTGAAGTATGACGTCGATAAGGTGAAAGAACTGATAACCAAAGTGCCTTCGGAAACCTCTTCCTCCTATGGAAAACCCTTCTTCACAACTTTCAAGGAGGCGGGTTTTGACTTTTTCAAGGTCGATGCGGGTGTTTTTGCTCCTGCTGAGATCACGATAAATGAGCTGAAGAGCGCCAAGAGCTTTACAAGCGGCAGGATTAATCGAGAGGTGCTCCTGAAATCTTTCGGGATCTCAAGGCTGTAATGGTTCGCACGGTCGATAGACCGGCGAATTTCTTTTTTTTTGATTGCAAAACAATAAGTGCTGCACACCTTATCAAAATCTAAAGGAAACTTTAATATGATAAAGCAGCAAGACAGGAATAGATTAGGTCTGATAACCCATGAATGATGAGGAAACTGATACTTTACGATTGCTTATGTGGATTGAAAAACTTGAGCAAAAGATTAGCAAGCTGGAGCGCGAGGTTATTGATATCAAAAATATGAACCGCCGCCTGGTAGCCCTTGAGACCGCGACGCGGCAGTTGTCAGAGAGAAGCGGGAAACCGATCAAATAAACCCGTATTACTCTTTACGGGATGGCGTGGATGCGTACCTCACAGTAATCATCGTTATGGCTTAGAAGTTTGGTGATCTCAAGTTCTGCTCTCCCCTCGAAAGTATAAGCCAAAGCGCCGCGAAACACGTTCCTGTGAATATGGCAGAGGTCTGCATTTCCAGATATCGGGCATTTACGGACGGTGTATTGGATTGTATTGTTAAAAAGCTCCCACTCAGACTGGCGCCCGAGTTTCGCATCCATTGCGGAAAATACCTGCTTGAAGGAGGATAGCGTCCAGTTCATTATTCCATAGGCTTTTTCATGGTCGCGTATGACCTGCTTGCCTATCCTTCTTCCGAGTACCCGTATGTGTTCGTGGATGTCAAGATGTCTTTCTTTCAGGAACGCTATGTATTCAAGCAGCCCGTGGGGGAAGATTTGCTCGCCGCTTTTCAGCTTTTCCAGTAATTCGAGGATTCTTTTTTCTACCTCAGGCTGGTGGTGCAGGATTATCAGGTTGCTTGTCAGCTCGGCTGAATAGATATATCCACTCGCCTCCATTATGCCGAGAAATATTTCCCTCACCCTGTCAGCAGCTCTCATGTTTCTGTAACCGTGATGGATTTTTATTATCTCCTCCTCAAAATCTATTCTATTGATTATGCGTGATGTTTCGGAGACCTGTTTCAAATTACGCAGAAGTTCTTGAAGCGGCATCTCTTCAACGGGTCTTCTGCTGACTGCCTCGATTGTCATTATTGCCTTGGGAATCTTTCCAACTAAAAGGTCCTCATAGAAGTTGCGATGAAGAGTAACGAGGTTGTAGTTTGTAGCACTGTGTTCTCTTATGAGATTTCTCCAGAATTCCTGCTTTGCGTTCAATTCCTTACGGATGTCCTGTAAATCGCCAAACTGAACCAGCAGGTCGGTATAAGCTTCTTCCGGGTTATTCTTTTTCTGGAGGTGCATCTTAATGCATCCCATGCGCCTGCGAACCGAGATTATGCCCATGTCCTTATAGTTGGCTAAATATAGTCCAATAATCCCGGCTACGAACTCCAGCCTGTTTCGGTAGTTTCCTTTTATTACGACACTGGCTTTATCAGGATAAAGCGAGTCGTCGTGTTCTATTTGTACCTCGGTCTGCCAGCTGAATCCACTGAGCTTATCATTCAGAGAATCCTGGAGTTGCGCCAGGGACGTAATCTTGAACGGGTCAATAATATCTATTAAGGTATCCTGATCTATTATAAGCCCCTTAGATTGTTCCAGTAACCAGTGAAGTGTCTGGCTGGGTACAACAATGCACTGACCGAGAGTGAGGCATTGATCCCTGGTCCCGCCGCCATCCCCTTTAATTATCGCTGAGACTGCTTTATCTTTACTGCCATAGGTCTTGAGCGCTATATCTGCGAGTTCAATTGCGTCGCGCATGGCTGCACTGAGGTTTCCTTCGTTCTTTACAATTAGTGGTTCCAACTTTTTTAGGAACTCATCTTCCATGGCGATGTGCTTTCTAGTTAGCATGTTTTTTCATAAACTACAGACTCCGTTAAATACTTTCTCATATAACATGCTTATAAATGTAACTACATTTCTCTTTTAGTATCACTTCAGTCTCAAGCAAATATATACTGGTGGCACTATAAATTAAAGTATGTAAGTACATATGTTTTTATGTACATGCATTAACCCGTCTAAAAAACACGGGGAACACGGCAACTGAATGGAGGAATATAATATGAGAGAAAAGGATACCCGTTATGTAAGAACATATTCAGAGGACTATGACCGTTTCGAACAGGTCAAGGTTGAGCTTCGTGAGCGTTTTAAGATCTGGTGCTCTGCCAG
>JBDROC010000098.1:0-8208 GCA_043810475.1 Methanobacteriota archaeon
GCAAAGGACATAGCTTTTTCATTGAGCCAGCTTAAACCGCATGAACTCAAGAGCATAATCGCGCGAAACGAGAAGTACCTTAGTGAACCGGAATCTGTTTACGGGACAGATGGGCTCGAATCTGTTAGAAAAATGGCTCCAGAGAACATTATTTTGCTTTCCACTGACGCTGTGGTCTTCTCGCAGAGCATTTTTGTCAGGATGGCATCCGTATTTGATTATGCTGTGGCTTTGAACAGGAGGTATTATCTTGGCTCATGGTATTCGATAATAACCCTTAACAGGAAGTACCTTGAGGAAGCAAGCAAGACTATGCTGCAGTTCACGCTGGAGCATGAACTGCTCCAGAAAGAGGTATATGAAGAGAACATCAGGAACGAGGTAAGGACGTTCACGCCAGAGAAGAAGCGCAAGATAAGCGATGAGACGCTGAATAAGGCAGTGGAAAAAAGCGGAATAACCCGGGAGGAGATCGCAGCAGAAAAGGTGCTCATGCTGAAGATATCCCACAATTCCCCCCTGATCCCCAAACCCTTTGCAGAAACAGCGCTTTACTGGTATATTGAAAGGCATCTTGATGAACTTAAGTATCTGGGGGAGCCCAGTATGAACGAAAAGGAAGACGCTCTTGGAAAGAAATTGAACGCTGATTTTAAAGAATGGATATATTTTTCTTCAGGAGTCTACAAACTGTTCCTGTCTGAAGTAAAGAAAGAATTGAATTACACAGATTACGGATACGCATGAAAATAATAGCTCTTTCTGATACGCATATAAAATTCGGCTCCATCATGGATCACCTTCCAGGTGAGCTTGTTGATATACTAAAAAAGGCAGACCTGATCATCCATTCGGGAGATTTTGTCAGGAAAAAGGCATACGATGAATTTTCCGGGATGAACTGGCTTGAGGCAGTCCACGGGAATATGGATGAACTCGAGTTGAAAAACATGCTGCCTGAACGGAAAGTCATAGAAATAGAAGGCATCAAAATTGGGCTCATCCACCAGGCAACCCTTTCCCTCCAGGATACCATAGGCGCACGATACATGGCAAAAGAGATGGGGGTTGATGTCCTTGTTTTCGGACATATCCACAAACCCGTATTAGAGAAGTTGGATGTTCTCCTTGTGTGCCCGGGTAGTCCGACCGAACCAAGGCTGTCAGAGCCAAGCGCCATCGAGCTTGTGATAGAGGGCGGGAATATATCAGGTAAGATAATGACATTTGAAGGAACGCAATGCCGCGCGCTTGAAAGTGCCAGGTTTTTCAGAGATCGTTCGTGAGGGTTTATAAGTAAGTCTTTTATACCATTGATACATCAAGGGCGAAAAAAAGACAGGAATTATTATGACTATCCAAAAAGGAGATTTTATCAGAGTTTCATACACAGGAAAGAACGACGACCGCGTCTTTGACACCACGGACGAGGAAGTCGCTAAAGCTAACAACATCTATAACGAGAAAGGAAAGTACGGTGGAGACGTCATTATTGTCGGAGCAGGGCACAGCGTTGCGGGGCTTGACGAGGATTTCATAGGCAAGGACGTGGGATATACTGGCAGCGTTACCATACCACCTGAAAAAGCCTTTGGCGTAAGGAATCCCGAACTTATCGAAACCATACCCATTACCAAGTTCGAGCAGAAACCGCAGGTCGGGATACCTGTTCAGGTGGACGGGCGGCAGGGCATAGTAATTCGCGCTATCGGGAGAATGGCACAGGTGGACTTTAACAGGTTCCTTGCAGGACAGACGGTCACATATGATTACGAGATAAAAGAGAAAGTGGAGGATAATGAGGGCAAGGTCAAAGGACTTCTGGGTCTGTATATCGGGAAAGAGTTCTCAGTTGAAATAAAAGACAGCACTGCGACAGTTGAAATAGAACCCGAACTCACTCTTAACCAGAGATGGTTAATGTCCAAGAGGCAAATAGCAAAAGAACTCATCGACAACACGGATATAAAAGAAGTCGTATACCTTGAGAGATACAACAAGGACGTGCTTGTGCCAAAAGCTCCAGAATGATCATCCTTTAACAAGCGGAAGTATAACTTCCCACAATATTAAAAGCACTATAGCAGCTTCAAGCAGCATCGTTAATTGCTCTGAGGAAAGCTGTCTTGCCGTAGCATACAGTTCCTGAAGCGCGTCGATCTTGCGCTGCACTACCTTTTCAAAGTCCCGGACTTTAAGTATATTCAGCATCCTCTGGTAGGAAGACTGGTAATACCAGTCAGCTGATACTTTATGAGGATTCATAAGGTCTTCAATATCATCAAGGATGACAAGCCCTATCTCGCTCACCTTGAGCAGGGATTTTTCAAGGTTCCGCGGCGCCTGGGTCAGGAAATATATCTTTGAGAGATGCATCTTCTTTATAGCACCGAAAGCCTTCGTAATTTCGGAATCTATTTTCCGATCGTATATCTGGAACAATAGCAAAAGGGAGATCGTAAGCTCAAGCAGTTCACGCAGTTCCTTGAAGTAATCATCGCAGCCAAGGATAAATACCCCTTCAGGTGATGCAAGGAACAGGTCCTCATCATAATATGACAGGTCGTTCGAAAGTTTGTCGGTTATCTCCTTGTTGTGCAGGGTTCTTATGGACGTCTCACCTGACAGGAAACGCGTGATTAGCTCGCCGTACTGCTCTTTCAATCCTTTCTGGTCGAGTATTGGCGTAAAATCCTTGACCTTTAAGAGAGTGTATCTCTTTGTAATAGGATAACCCGGTTCTTTTTTTCCGGGATTGAGCTTATCACGGATCTCGCCGATCTTTTTGCTGGCAAATGACTGGAAATCAAGCCCTTCCACAATGATGGTGTTCGAATGGAGCGCCACCAGTATATCATTTAATAATATCCTGTCCCTGATCTCTATCTCTGTCCTCAGAATGGTTACGCCCGCGATAAAAACATCGGTATATATATTCGCGTTGCAGGTTATTTTTTCACTGCCTGAAACGATCACTGCAACGCCTTCGGATCTTTCCATCTCTATTGGCTTGTTCCATCTTTCTGCTATCACATCCGAACCTATGAGTTTATTCAACTGGGTTTTATCCAGTTCTCCCCCAGGACTGAAAGCCATTAGTATGGTGAGTTTACCGTTAAATATGGTCAGGTCGTCCGCAGCATCCATAAAGTGATATATGCTTTGAAAAGTATATAAATTGTTATGACAGAATCAGCGACCGTCCGGTCATCTCTTCCGGTTTTTCTAAGCCCAGCACCTCAAGAATGGTGGGGGCTATATCCGCCAGTATGCCATCCCTTAGTATTATCCCCTTCTCACAGATGATAAAAGGCACACGGTTGGAAGTATGTGCGGTATGTATTCCGCCCGCCTCATCCACCATCTTCTCTGCATTTCCGTGGTCTGAGGTGATAATGAGCAGTCCACCAGTTTGTATGACAATGTCATACACCATACCAACGCACATATCTATGGCTTCCACGGCTTTCACCGCAGCATCAAATACTCCGGTGTGACCCACCATATCACAATTGGCATAATTGAGAATAATGACATCGTATTTACCTGAGGAAACTGCTTTTACAGCCCTGTCAGTCACCTGGAACGCGCTCATTTCAGGCTGCATATCGTATGTTGCCACTTTCGGAGAGGGGATCAGGATCCGCTCTTCGCCAGGAACAGGCGCCTCCATGCCCCCATTGAAGAAAAATGTTACATGTGCATATTTTTCGGTCTCAGCTATCCTGATTTGCCTGAGATTATTCCTGGACAGAACTTCTGCCAGGATATTCTTAATAGGATCGGGCGGGAATGCAACAGTGACATCAAATGTCTCATCATACTGTGTCAGGCATACGAAATGCGTATCTGGATGTGATTTTCGTTTAAAACCGTTGAAATTATCATCAATGAATGCACGGGTTATCTCGCGGGCGCGGTCAGAGCGGAAGTTGAAGAAAATGATGGCGTCATTATCCGATATTGAGGATACGGGTTTTTCGTTCCTGAAAATAACGGTCGGAGCGACGAACTCATCGGTCTCGCCGCGCTGGTATGCTTTTTTTACTGCAATGGTAGCGCTCTGTGCCTCTATACCCTTACCTTTTGTCATGGCATCGTACGCCTTTTCCACTCTTTCCCATCGTTTATCCCTGTCCATCGCATAGTACCTGCCAGATATCGTGGCAAACTCACCCCCAAGTTCTTTCATCTTTTTTTCAGCATCTTCAATATATGTGAGAGCGCTTTTCGGGGAAACGTCCCTGCCGTCAAGGAAGGCATGAACATATACTTTTTTTATACCCTGCTCTCTTGCCAGAGCAAGAAGCGCATAGAGATGGGAGATGTGGCTGTGCACCCCGCCGTCAGAGAGAAGCCCCATAAAATGAAGGGATGAAACTTTGTCCTTCACTTTTTTCATCGCTTCAAGAAGCGCCGGTTTCTTCTTGAACTCGCCTTCACGTATTGATCTTGTTATTCGCGTCAGATCCTGATATACGATCCTGCCGGCGCCGATATTTAGATGCCCGACCTCGGAATTTCCCATCTGACCCTCAGGCAGCCCCACAGATTCTCCCGACGAATCAAGCTCACAGTGTGGGTATGATGAAAAAAGCCGGTCCAGGTCAGGAGTTCTTGCTGCAGCTATCGCATTCCCTTCCTTATTCCTGTTTATACCGTAGCCGTCCAGTATCAAAAGCAGTATCGGTCTTTTTTTCATCATTTGTGCAGAATAGTTTCCACGGGGGTATGAAGTTATCTGTATCTTACAATAGGTATTTATAAAATTTATACATATAATATCAGCACATGGACTTGATACCATATTCTCTGGAGGATATGAACGTGAACATAGATTTCTTCCAGAAACTTGTGCTTGCTGCGCTCATAGGTATCCTTATCGGTATTGAACGAGAGCACAGACGCAAGGAAGGTATCAAACTGATAGCAGGCGTCCGCTCGTTCACAATAGCCAGCATCGCGGGGATGGTCTCTGCATACCTTGCGATCGAAGTCGATCCAGGGATACTTCTTTTATCGCTGGCTTTTTTTGCTATTGTCTCTGCGATATATGTATATGCAAAGAATGTCACGCTGAACCAGCCGGGTATAACAGGTCCGATAGCGCTATTCTGTACGTTCCTTCTTGGGGTTTTTATTACCTACAACCATTATATGATAGCCATTACAGGGGCTGTGGTAATAACTCTCCTTCTTGCAGAGAAGCGGCAGCTTCATTCATTTGCCACGGAACTCACGGATGTTGAGATACAGAGCGCGGTACGTTTTCTTGCAGTAGTATTCATACTGTATCCTGTGACCCCTGATGAATTGTTCATGGGTGTCATAAATCCGAGATGGGTGCTTCTGATAGTGATCGTGGTGGCGACTATCAGCTTCATAAGCTTTATCACAATGAAAAAATTCGGAACGAGATACGGTCTCCCTCTTTCCGGCCTTCTGGGGGGCGTGGTGAACAGTGAAGCAACAACTGGCGCCATAGCCGCCATTGCAAAAAAAAGGAGCGAACTTGTGGAATCAAGCTTCACCGGCATCATCCTGTCAAACGCCTCCATGCTGGTGAGGAATTTGCTCATAGCGTTGATAGTTGATCCGAGCGGCAGGGTGTTCATGCTCATGGTGCCACCTCAGGTGATCATTACATCATTTGGTGTAGCCGCTGTGATAAGATCGAGAAGTGGAGCGCCTGTGAATGAGACCATAAAGCTGGAGTCGCCTTTTGCTCTCTCTTCCGCAGTAAAATTCGCCTTCGGTTTTGGGGCGCTGTCCATTTTCTCAACATTTGCCAACCGATACGCTGGTGTTGCAGGTGTGTACGCCACCGCGCTCGGTGGGTTTATCAGCAGCGCCGTGGTGACCGCCTCTGCAGCGGCTCTTGCGGTCAGCGGTAACGTTCCATACAGCACAGCCGCGATCACAGCAGTTCTTGCGGGTCTTATAAGCACAGGGAATAAGATACTTCTTGTAAGATTGGCTGGCCCACGGGAGCTTGCTGAATCAATAAAGAAGACCTTCACGACATTCATAGGTATCGGGATGTTAATCCTCATAATATGGGGTATTCTCATAACATACGTTCGTTTATAGAAACAGATCAAGAAGGCATAATAATAGCATCTGGAACGTCAAATCTCTGCGGCTTTTTACCGTCGAGTATGTCAAGAACGATATCATAATTGCTCTGCATTATCCTGTTCTTCTGCGTGAAGGGTTTCATTTTGTTCAAAAGCCTTTTGATATCTATATCACTGAAAGTTATTCCCATTTCATGTAGTCTTTTTTCTTTTTTCAGAGAATTCAAAATGGCGAAATAGTGCATGGGTACGCAGAATATCACGATAGCCTTGAGGTCAGATTGAGCAGACAGTACATTCAATCCCTCAAGGATATTTGAGAGTTTGATCTCTTCCTCCCTCATTTTATAGTCAAGAAATTTCTCGTATGCAGACCGGAATTCCAGGGCATTGTCCCTTAAATTCCTCACAAAATGCTCCCTGACCTTGAACTTTAGCAGTCGATCGATGCGGTATAAAAGTTCGGTGTAAAATTTTTCTGTCTCTTCGTATGAGATTGCAGTCTGTCTGTTTGCCATGGCGCTATACCACAGCTGTTTTGGTGACTCGCGAAGGTTCATTATCTTGTTGAGCTCTCTTGCCAGATGAAGCACAAAATCGCTGTCTTTGTCAAAAGCGTTTTCATACACAGGGATAAGTTCTTCCCTTGTTTTAATATCCAGGCCATAAAAAACAACACTTAACGGCAATTGCTCTTTATTTTCTATGAGTCTTATCAGCTTGTCAATAATGCCTTTTATATAAAGGCAAAAAACAGTATGCATAGACCTCTCTGTCCGGGCTCCTGTCTCGTAATACTCTGACCAGAATTCAGATGGTGATAGGAGCCTCTTATTGTACCTGTTCTCAAGATCCACAAAATCCATGGATAAGTCAAGAAGTACAGCCTGTGGATCGATGGTATCGAGGAGGTGCAGCACCTCTTCGTGAATCCCGTCCACGCTTTTCAATGCATGGCGGGCGCTCTCGGGAAAGAACCTGTCAAGCCCGTATGGTGACTCAAGGTAGCTACTGATGGCTTTATCATCGAGTTTGTTGAGCCAGTCCCTTACCGCGACATCATGTACGTCGAATACGCTTATTATTGGTATCAGGAACAATTCTGGCATCAATAAGAAGTTATCTTGCAGTTATAAATCGATGATGGTCATGCTCCTTGAATCTATGGCGTTTTGAAGTACTGTCTTTATCTCTTTCCTGAAATCCGCTATGCTACAGTTGTCAAGATATAGAAGCCCTTCCCTGATCTTTGCACTATCTGGAGAGGATTTCTGCAACTCGGACAGGGCGCTTATCAGGACACTGATGTCCTGTTTTTGCGACGCACCTGTGACAAGGACATAGGAATCTCCGTGTCTTTCTAATCGTACCATTATTCCTCCGATGTATGCATCCAGTGGTTATTCTGCTGCCTGAGTTCATATATTTTTGGTAACCTACAAACCGAACTCCCCAAGCATCTCCCGCGCCAGCTCCCTCTTTTCCTGATGCTCTTTCAGGAATCCACTCATCAGTTCAGCAGTATATTTCTTGCAGTTTCCGCATGCGCGCGTACCTCCCACGCAGTCCTTATAGACTTCCAGAAGTTCATTATCATCTTCAACAAGGTGGTAAAGTAGCAACTCGTACACAGTGCATTTATCCGGCTCTCCGCCAAGCTTTTTCTGCTCTTCTACAGTTACCCTGCCTCCTGTCTTTGCCCTCATCACCTTTTTAGCGCCTTCCTCGGGTTTGTCCATGAGGGCGATATAGCTTTCAGGGATGCTGCTTGACATCTTGCCGCCCTGAAGACCTGTCATGAACTTGTGGTAAGTGGAGGCGGGAGGGATGAAAGCGTAACCTTTTTCTTTGAGTTTTTGAGTTTCAACTAGTCTTGCTACTTCTTGAATCTTTGGCAATAATTCCTCAGGAGAAGAAGTCAAACAAGCGAGATTTATATGCCCAGTATAAGAGTTAAGTTTAACATCAATAGGAAGAATTGGCTTAATGAATTTCCTGAGTATGTTAAAATCTTCATCAGTTCGATTTATATCAGCGGTAGGTGTTTTTGAATATATATTTATCATGCCTTTGAAACCTTGATATTCATTTATGAAAATATGGAATTTATTCATTTTATCAGCCAATCCCC
>JBDROC010000099.1:0-7068 GCA_043810475.1 Methanobacteriota archaeon
AATATATGCAGATGAAGAGCAAACCGCTATCAGCAAGAATCAGGAGGTTCGGCTCTGGAATTTAAACTCGTTTCAGGATTTGAACCTAAAGGCGACCAGGTACATGCGATAGAAAAGCTTGTGCAGGGCATAGAACAGGACATGAAGCGCTCAACGCTACTCGGTGTGACCGGCTCAGGCAAAACTTTCACTGTAGCGAACGTGATACAGAGGATACAGCGACCAACGCTTGTCATGTCGCACAACAAGACGCTTGCTGCGCAGTTATATTCTGAGTTCAAGGCATTCTTCCCTGAAAACGCGGTGGAATATTTTGTGAGTTATTACGACTACTACCAGCCTGAAGCGTATATACCACAAACGGATACATACATCGAAAAAGACGCTTCTATAAATGAGGAAATAAACAGGATGCGGCTTTCAGCCACAAGATCGCTCTTTGAGCGGCGCGACGTGATAGTGGTGGCAAGCGTCTCCTGCATTTACGGCATAGGCTCTCCCCAGGAATGGCATGAGATGTCCATGATACTGAGGATTGGGGAAGAAAAAGAGCGAAAAGCCATACTTTCCAGGCTTGTTGATATGCAGTATGAGAGAAACGATATGGATTTTTCTGCAGGAAAGTTCAGGGTGCGCGGAGATACTATTGAAGTGTTCCCTTCATACGCTTCAACCGGGATGAGGATAGAACTTTTCGGGGACGAGATCGAGAGGATAGCTGAATTTGACACCTTAACTGGAAAAACCATAAGGGAAAGTGAGGGCGTAGTAATATATCCTGCCAAGCATTTCGTGATGCCGCAGGAAAAGATAGAGGCTGCTATCGAATCTATTGAAACAGAACTGGAAGAGAGGCTTCATGAGCTAAGATCCATGGGGAAGATCCTTGAAGCTGCGCGCCTTGAGCAGAGGACAAAGTTCGATATCGAGATGATGCACGAGATCGGGTACTGCCAGGGCATTGAGAACTACAGCCGGCATATGGACGGAAGGAAGCCCGGCGAGCCACCGTACTCACTGCTTGATTATTTCCCTGAGGATTATCTTGTGGTGATCGATGAGTCGCACGTCACGCTGCCGCAGATCCGGGGAATGCATGCAGGTGATCACGCACGAAAGGAATCGCTTGTGGATTACGGCTTCAGGATGCCTTCTGCTTTTGATAACCGCCCGCTCACGTACGCGGAGTTCGAAGCGCGGGTTAACCAGGTACTGTACGTTTCTGCCACGCCTGCTGATTATGAAATTTCTAACAGCGCGCAAGTCGTGGAGCAGATAATCCGACCAACAGGACTTGTTGATCCTGAGATAGTAGTAAAACCCGTGAAAGGGCAGATAGATGACCTGATGGCAGAGATACATGCAAAGACTGAGAAAAAGCACAGGGTTCTTGTTACCACACTCACGAAAAGGATGGCTGAAGACCTTACAGAGTACCTTCTCAATATGGATATCAGGGCGCGGTACATGCACTCAGAAATAGAGACGCTTGAACGCATCGATATAATACGCGGGCTGCGGCTGGGGGAGTTCGATGTTCTTGTGGGGATAAACCTCCTGCGCGAGGGGCTTGACCTGCCAGAGGTGGCGCTTGTGGCTATACTGGACGCTGATAAAGAGGGGTTTTTGCGCTCAGCTCGCTCGCTTCTGCAGACCATAGGCAGGACGTCGAGAAATATTGAGGGAAGGGTGGTGATGTATGCGGACAAGATCACAGGTTCGATGCAGAGGGCAATAGATGAAACGAACCGCAGGCGAGCAATGCAGGTAAAGTACAACGAGGAGCATAATATCACACCGCAGACCATCAGGAAGGCTGTCGAGCCGCGTGTGGTTGAGGCGGCGCTGCCTCCCAAAGAGGAAATGTTCAATTACATCATCGAGCTTGAGGCTGCAATGCACAGGGCTGCCAAGAACCTGGAGTTCGAAAGAGCGGCTGAGATAAGGGATATGATATCGAAAATTAGGACACTACACAATTGACCATTTTAGGCTATCACTTTATTATCGCTCTCTATCTTCCCGTCACACATCGTTATTATCCGTCCGGTCCGCTGCGCCACAGCAGTATCGTGCGTTACCACAAGTATAGTATGTCCCTCTTCACTGAGTTTTTTAAGGAGGTTAACTATCATATCCCTCGTCTTCGTATCCACTTCTCCAGTGGGCTCATCCGCAAGTATTATGGCCGGGTGGTTTGAAAGCGCTCTGGCTATGGCTGTTCGCTGCTGCTCTCCACCAGATAATTCAGATGGTTTGTGTTTCATCCTGTCAGCGAGTCCCATATGCGTGAGAAGTTCAACAGCCATTTTTTTCCTTTCGTTCTTAGGTTTTCTGGCAAAACGCATCGCGATATCAACGTTCTCAAAAGCTGTCAGCGTGGGTATGAGGTTGAAATGTTGGAACACGAACCCGATCTTTTCACGCCTGAGCTTTGGCACCTCGCTTTCTTTTGCCTTTGTGATCTCCTTATCGTCGATGAACACGCTGCCGGATGTGGGTTTATCAAGAAGCCCTATCATGGAAAGGAGCGTGGACTTACCGCTTCCAGAGGGTCCGACTATGCTTAAGAACTCGCCTTTTTCCACGTCAAAACTCACATCGTTGAGGGCATGAACAGGAATTTTACCCTGCATATATATTTTTGAAAGATTTCTCACGCGAAGGACTGGTTCACCCATATTTCATTGCCTCCATTGGTCTCATTTTTGCCGCCCTGTATGCCGGGAGAATACCTGACGCTGTGCCAAGAAGTGTAGCAAATAGCAGTGATATGATCACAAGCCTGAAAGTGATGGCGAAAAGCACTGTTCCCATTGTAGCAAGGTACTCGTTCATGAAATAAATGAAAATACTGCCGCCGGCTATGCCAATAATACCCCCCAGTATCCCCATGAGCGCTGATTCTCCCATGGTAAGAAGAAGGATATCTCTAACCTCTGCGCCCATGGCTTTCATCAGCCCGAACTCCCTTGTCCGCTCCGACACCGACATCAGCATTGTGTTCATGACGCTTAAGCCTCCGATGATCGCAGCAAGCACAGCCGCGCTTATTGTTATCAGGTTCATTACCATAAGCATCTGCTCTGATTGTTTTCGAAGTTCCTGCGGCGAGATCGTTTTGATGTTCTCAACCCCGAGTTCAATGCGCCTTGACAGGTCATCCGCATCCACACCTTCTTCCGGGACTGCCCAGATGTAAGTAAGCTGATCATCCATATCATAGAATTTCTTTGCTAAATCAAGCGGGATGATTATCATATAATCAAAATCAGTGCTTGTGAATTCCATTGCGCCAACAACTGTAAAGTTCCTGGCAGTGGTAATAGTCGAAGCACGCTGAACCTTTTTAGATTTGATTTCGAGTTCATCCCCAACATTAAGACCATACTGACGGGCCACATTGCTCCCCACCACTGCCCTGTAGCTGTCCCCCGGGACAAGCAGCCTACCCTGAGTGAGTTTGATTTCTTTAAGCGTCAGTTCCTGTTTTTCCGGCGCAATACCCACAACGAAAGCCCCGAACATGCCAAGGCTTTCCATATCGTACGGCATCCAGAGCAGCCCATACGCGTCAAAAACGCCCGGGATACGCCTCACTTTACTTACCATGGAGTCTACAAGACCTCCTCCAAAGAATCCGCTCTCAGGCACTATA
This sequence comes from Methanobacteriota archaeon, assembly GCA_043810475.1. GTDB lineage: Archaea > Halobacteriota > Methanosarcinia > Methanosarcinales > Methanoperedenaceae > Methanoperedens. The sequence goes on from JBDROC010000099.1 coordinate 3,659, forward strand.
TAGATCTTATCAGACATCAGGTCAAGTCCACGGTCAACGTGCCGGCTGAAATATTCAGACATCCCCCCCATGACCATAATAGCGAATATCCCGAGCGCTATACCAAATACAGTAAGCCCTGTCCTCATTTTTCTCTGTGTGACATTCCTGAGGATCAGGTCAAAATTATTCATATCGCAGCGCCTCCATCGGGCTCATTTTTGCAGCCCTGTAGGCAGGATATGTCCCGGATATGATTCCCAGTCCCATGGCAAATAACATAGATATCACAAGCAGCCGGGGCGTTATCGTGAAAAGAACTGTACCGCGGGCTGCGAGGTATTCGTTAAGCTGATAAACAACGGCTCCACCGCCTATTATACCGAGAATACCGCCAAGCATCCCCATCAGTGCAGCTTCGCCCATCGTCATGAAAAGTATATCCCGCGTATCCGCGCCAAGAGCCTTAAGGAGCCCGAATTCCTTTGTCCTTTCAGACACCGACATAAGCATCGTGTTCATGACGCTCAAGCCCCCGATGATCGCTGCAAGCACTGCCGCGCTCAATGTTATCAGGGTGAAAATGATAAGTGACTGCTCTATCTGTTTTTTCAATTCTGCAGGTGAAAAGGTCTTGACCTTTTCAACGTTCAGTTCTATCCTTCTTGCAAGTTCCTCTGTATCGGTATCAGGATCAGGGACAGCAAGTACGAATGATACTGTGTTGCCCCTGTTATAGAATTTCTGGGCTGTATCAAGCGGTATTATAACACCACCATCAAAAAAAGAGCCCGTATATTCCATTACTCCCACAACAGTAAAATTCCTGACATTCGTTATCGACCTGGCTCGATCAAGCTTCTTGCTCCTTATCTCGATCTCGCCACCTGCCCTGAGGTTAAACTCCCTTGCAACACTGCTTCCAAGCACAGCCCTGTAATTGTCGCCTGCTGCAAGTGGTCTGCCTTCCGTGATCTTTGTATCCTTTAATACTGACTCCATTTTATCAGGCGGGATACCAATGACCATATCGCCTCCGAACCCCAGGCTTTCAGGATCAAGAGGTGACTGCAGCATCCCATAGGCATCTGAAACACCTGGTACCCTCTTGACTTCAGAAGCTTTAGACTCGTTAAGGCTTGCACCAAAAAGCCCGACTTCGGGGAGAACCCGGATCTTATCTGCCGTAAGGCTGATGGATCTCTCAAACGTCATGTTGAAATGCTCGGACATCCCCCCCATGACGATAACGGCAAAGATGCCAAGCGCTATGCCAAATATTGTAAGCCCTGTCCGCAGTTTTCTCTGTGTTAAGTTCCTGAGTATGAGATCAAACATTCATCCACCTTTTAACAGCCTTGCTGCTGCTATCAGGACGATCATCGAAACAAGCGCGGCAAATCCTGGTGATCTATTTACAGGGGTCGTAGCTACAGCGGCAGGAGGTTCAGGTATGCGCATTACTGTTTCATATTTATCTATTGTCATGTTTTCCTTATTCACTGCCAGGATCTCAACATCGTATGTCCCTGGGGGAAGTCCTTTCCATACCACTCCTGCAGTGTCTTCTTTTCCTGAGACAAGTATCTCCTCAAGAGCCTGACGGTATGTCTTTGTCTCACCAGTAACCTTGTTTTTTGCGTTCACAACAATGGCGCCGTCGAAGGGAACCTGGGAGTTTCCGCGGATGGTCACACTTGCGCCGTATTCATCTACCTCAACATCGTCGTGCAGTATTTCCACGTCATCTGTCGCGATGAAATGTGATATATAAGTGTTTATAAGAGGACCAGCATAGAGCCTGTGGGTGTATATCTTGGCTCGGACAGTATATTCTTTTTTCCCTTTAAGCAGGAAAGGCCACGTTATACTTACCTCTTGATTTACCGTGAGGTATATGTTATCTTTTACCTTCGTATAGACAATATCGTTGTTATCCAGCAGTTCGATTTTTATATCAACCGAGCTGGGATTAAATGGCCGAAGCAAAAGCTGCACGCCAGTGTTGGTGGTTGAGAAATCTACTACATGGAAGCTGGGCAAAGATACAGTACCGTAGGACACCTGGTATGAGGCACTAGATAAAAGCTTGCTGCCGTCGAAAATGCTCACTTTTGCCATATAGTAATCATGCTGCGGTTTTTTCTCCCATACTATCACCTTTGTTGCAGAACCTCCTGCTTTAAGGTAAATAGGCACCTCATGGGATTCCACAGGGCTGCCCGCATAAGAAAGCTCAAAGACCGCTTTGCCCTGTAAGTCAGAAGTGGAATTGATCGTGACATCGCTGCTTGTGAAATCTGAAAAGAAGTCGATTATTTCAACCTGGGCGGCTGCTGAACTGATGAGAGCAAAAATGGTTGCGACAAGCAATACGGTTTTTATTATTATTCTCCTTCGGTTTGAAATAGTCCCCTTATACATATACCTTAAATTTGTTCTGATGTTTAATAATCTTTTACATTAATTGAAATGTTTGTTATTTCCGCCACGTTAATATGGAAGGGCTTATATTAAACGTCAATGACCCCCGAATGAATTCGTTCTCTTTTAAGTCCTTGATCTTTTTATCAGTCAGAACCAACAGTTTCACTTCTTTCTTAAAATCAGTTTCTATTTTTCTCGTAATGTTTTTTAATTCAATTGCATCAACATGATCTTTTATATAAATCCACAGGTCTATATCGCTCTCCGGTGTATCTTTTCCTGCAGCAAAGCTGCCGTATATGCCCACGCTTCCATGTTTTTTTAATTCTTTGAATGAATTGTGGTTCAGCATCTCATAAATATTGATAAGCTGTCTGATTTTACCAAGGAGCAGGTTGTCACTATCAAAGGACAGGATTTTTTTATTTTTGAGTTTCTTTTCCTTTATGAACCCTAATTTTTTGAATAGTTTAACAGCCTGGTGAACCTGTGCTGGGGATGCACCAGTATTTTCTGAGATTTCCCTTATATAAGTTTCATTTTTACCGGCGAGTTCTTTCAGGATGATCTGGTTCTTTCTGGAGAACAATCTGTTTAAATCGTTCATTGATACTAAACATATTGTTTATTATTAATAAACATTTTGTTCGTTTTTTTTTGAACAAACCTGTTCATGTGGTTTTATCTATGCTTTTCACCGCAAAGTACGCAAAGGGCGCAAAGATTCGAGAGAGTGGAATGGATTAAAGTCTGGAATCCGTGAATACTTTTCTCGTCCCTGGCAAGAGATGTGGGTCGATCGGATGGGGGGTTTGCAACACCTCCACGCAAAAATAATTCAGGCTGTCCGTCGCCGCGCCGCCAGCTATGCGCTGCGCACTGGGGGGCATGAGAATGTGCGATCGCTGGTTTGTGTTATGTGTGAGCTTTGCGGTATTATTAGGTCAAACGTTGCGCCAGCGCACCCAATCGCAGCAGAGCTGCGGGGTATAACGATTAAAGAT
>JBDROC010000100.1:0-6001 GCA_043810475.1 Methanobacteriota archaeon
AAGGAAAAGACGTTCTTGTATGCGGTAATGCGCTCACGCTTTCGAATGACCTTGATAAGATCAACACAGAAAGATACCTGATAATAGCCGCAGATGGAGCAACAAGCACCCTTCTTGAAAAAGGGATTGTCCCTGATATGATCGTGACCGACCTTGATGGGTATATTCCAGATGAGATAGAAGCAAACAGAAAAGGCGCGCTCATGGTGGTACATGCCCATGGAGATAATATGAAAAGGCTTGAGGCAGTAAGGGACATGAAGGATGTCATTGGAACAACACAGGCAGCACCATTGGCCAATGTCTATAATTTCGGCGGATTAAGCGACGGGGACAGGTGCGTTTTCCTTGCACATTCGTTCAATGCGCGAAGCATCACCCTTGCTGGGTTTAATTTCAGGGATGAAAAAGTGACGGATATCAAGAAGAAAAAACTCAAATGGGCACGGAAGCTTATTGGGATTATACCCGGTTCCCCAAAACCTATATGAATGATGGAGTTGTATGCGGTGAAAAATGGAGAAATCATATGGGAAATATTAGACCCAATTACATAAAATCATTAGCAAACCTGTTACTTGAAGAACATGATGATGTTTTTACAACCGATTTCGAACAGAACAAGGAGTACGTTACCAGATTCACCAATGTCGAAAGTAAAGGTATAAGGAACCGTGTTGCAGGATATATCGTGCGCTCGTTGAGAGTAAAAGCTATAAGAAAGAAATAGAGGAGATCATGATAGAAGGTGTTCTGCCTGCTCTTATTACCCCGTTCACTAAAGATAATAAGGTAGATAAGGATGGTATAAGGCGGAATATCGAGTTTTTAATTGACGGCGGCGTATCAGGCGTCGTTCCCTGTGGAACAACAGGTGAGGCTGCAACTCTTTCCATCAAGGAACATGAAAAGGTCATTGAATATGCGGTAGAATTCTCTTCTGTCCCTGTTGTAGCGGGCACAGGCTCCAACAATACAACAGAGGCGCTTGAGCTGACAAAGTTCGCACAGGATGCAGGTGCAGACGCCGCATTACTTATAACTCCGTATTACAATAAGCCCAATGATGACGGAATGCTCAGGCATTTTACGACTATTGCGGAATCTGTGGACATACCAATAATTATTTATAATGTTCCTTCACGCACCGGTATCAACCTGAAACCACAGCTTACAGAAAAACTTGCAAAAATAGGTAACATAGTGGGGATAAAAGAAGCAAGCGGCAAAATTGATCAGATAACACAGATAATCGAACTCACAAAGGGTGAGGATTTTGTAGTGCTATCAGGCGATGACGCCCTCACGCTTCCCATCCTTTCAATAGGAGGATCAGGCGTCATCTCTGTTGTGGCAAATGTGGCTCCCAAACTTGTAGTCTCAATGATCGAAGCCTTTGAAAGCGGAGATCGGAAAAAAGCAAGAGAGCTTCATCTGAAACTTGCTCCCCTTATACGAGCCATGTTCTTTGAAACCAATCCAATACCCGTGAAAAAGGCTGTTGAACTGATAGGGCTTAGCGCTGGGAACCTGCGGCTTCCTCTTGCGCCCATAAGCACAGATAATGAGAAAAAGCTAAAAGCAGCATTGAACGACCTTCATCTTATACAGTGAGTTAAGTATGATACAAATAGCAGTTACGGGAGCTTGCGGGAGGATGGGCGGGCTTATAATTGAAAACGTCCTGAAGTCAAAAGACATGAAACTCGTTTCTGCCATAGATGTTAGCAATATCGGGAAGGACATAGGCGACGTTTTGAGGGTAGGTGCGTTAAATCTTGCTGTGGAGGATGCAAATAACATCGATAAGGTTCTTGATAAATCAAAACCTGATGTCCTCATAGATTTTACTATCGCTGATCCAGCAGTGAGGAACGTGCTTGCCGCTGCCGGTAAAAAAGTAAATCTTGTTGTGGGGACGACGGGTTTTACGCAAGATCAGCGCCTGGAAATGGAGACGGCGATCAAATCAAATGGCGTTTCCGCAGTGATCTCCCCGAATTTCTCGATCGGTGTGAACGTGTTCTATGGACTTCTTTCCGAAGCGGCGGCTCGTCTTGGTGATTACGACATCGAGATAATAGAGGCACACCACAACCAGAAAAAAGACTCACCCAGCGGAACAGCATTAAAGGCCGCCGAGACTATATCAAATAAGCTTGGTGGGCGGGATCTCGTATATGGGCGGCACGGTATTTCACCGCGCAAAAGAGAGATAGGGATACATGCCGTTCGCGGCGGTGATATTGTTGGAGATCATACTGTCCTGTTCGCAGGAGATGGGGAGCGCATTGAGATAAAGCACCAGGCGCACAGCAGGCAGGCATTTGCAAAAGGTGCGATAAGAGCTGCAGAATGGGTTTGCCAGGTAAAGCCTGGTATTTATGAAATGAGGGACGTTCTGGGAATAAAATAACTCCTGTCTGCCGAAAAGGTTAAAAGGAATGTGAGAGAATGAGAGCAAATCATTCACTCTTTATCATGAATATAAAAATTGTATGATTTAAAAATGTTCCGGATGATCCGGGACATGTATCGTGCATTATGAAATGCATAACCCCAACTGATGTTGGAAAAGGAGGATATATAGGTTGTTAAATGAATTGCAAAACAGAAAAACTGACTTAAAGAATAAGTCGGAAGAGTATAAGGATAAAAGGAACGAGCTTAACCTTGAAGCAAGTAAGTGTGCGACTAAAAGGAACGAACTGAATACTCGTACCAAAGAACTCATCGATGAGGCACAACAGCTTAAAAAACTGCGCGATGAGAACAATGAAAAAGTCGGCGAGGCTAAACTCAAACGTGACGAACTGAATGAGCAGGCTAACAAGGTTTACGCTGAAGTCGATAAGATCCGTAAGGACTTGAATCTTGGCGACGGGCCATCCCTGAAAGAAATGAAACGGGAGATAGACCAGCTGGAGTTCAAACAACAGACTGAGGTGCTGAAAACATCCCAGGAACGTGAGCTTGTGGAAAAGATCGCCAAATTGACTGAAGAGCTCAAGCGCAAAAAGGTGCAGCTTGAAGGAAGCAGTGAATTGAAATCATTACTTGAAAAAGCCCAGGTTTTGCGGGATGAAGCTGCTGTATACCATAATAAAGTAAAAGAAGCTGCAGAAGCTGCACAGCAGTATCATGATAAGATGATCACGATTTTCAAAGAAGCCGATGCAATGAGAGCGGAATCCGATGCTGCACATAAAGAATTCGTAAAAGCACAGGAAGCAGCGGATGAACAGCACAGGCTTTTCATACAGTCCCAGAAAGAGATCCGTGAGATCAACAAACTGATCATCGGATTAAAGAGAAAGACCAAAGAAACCAAGGACGAATCCATCAGGGAACAGACAAAGAAAGAAGCAGAGGAAGTTTATAACCAGTTCAAACTCGGTGAGAAACTGAACACAGAAGACCTGATGCTGCTTCAGAGATCGGGACTTCTGTAACCCGATTTTTTTTATTTTTTTTACCTTGTAGCTCTTTCCACACTGTTTCGCTTTCCACGGCAAAGAATATCTATTAAAAGACACTATCTTATTTAGATGGAAAAGCCAGTAGTGCCTATTAAATGCTATTTTGTGAGTTGGGATAAGGCTTACAGGCTGGGAAGGAAGATCGCGCGTAAGATAAAAAAATCAGGATTCATACCCGACCTGGTAATAGGCGTTGCGAGGGGAGGACTTGTACCAGCTCGTATAGTGTGCGATTTTCTGCATCAGAAAGACTTGACGTCCATAAAGGCGGAACACTGGGGGATAGCTACCACTCATGGAACAGCAAGGATAAAATTCCCGCTGCCAGAAGAGATTGACATCTCAGGGAAAAGGATATTGGTAGTTGATGATGTTGCTGATACCGGAGATACTTATCATGTTATCCTGGATCATATAAATGAGAAATCTCCAGCAGAGGTGAGGACCGCTGTGCTGCAGTACAAGACCTGTTCCACTTTCGTCCCTGATTACTGGGGTGAGAAACATGATGCATGGAAGTGGATAATCTATCCGTGGGCATTGTATGAGGACATGACAGGGTTCATAAAGCGAGTGCTTGTGCGCCCTATGACGCGGGAAGAGATCAGGAAAGGTCTGAGTGGTTTTGATATAAGAGTCTCCAGAAAAGATCTGAGTGAATTTCTGAATGATATGAGGGAGGAAGGGAAGCTCAGGAGAAGCAAAAAGAGCGGCAAGTTCTACTGGGAGAAGGTAGTAGATATTTATAGCCCGACTAATAATTTTGAGATATGAAAAATATCGATACCCATTGCCCTTCATGTTCGCCAGAGAAAAAAGAAAAGAAAGTACCGGTGCGGGTAATAGTGAGCATAGGAGAAAAGTCCCTTCGCATCAGGACCCTTCTTTCTGGAGTCATCAGGGTGGGCGATGAACTTGTAATGGATGATGAGACCTCAGGAGTGGCATATCCTGTGCATATAAGTTCTATTGAAGTTGATGATAAAAGGAAAGAAAGTGCACAGGCTGATGAAATTAAGACGATATGGGCGCGTGCGATCGATGAAGTTGTTATAAAAATAGCCATAAGCCACAGAGAAACAACTGAATCTATAGAGATGAAAGTACCGGGGGACATGGAATATGTTATCGGAGAAAAAATAAAAGTGGATAGTCGGGAATTGAAGATAATACGGATAAAGATACGGGATAGTGGATTCAAGAGCAAAAAAGGCGTTGCGATCAAGGCAAGCGATATCAAACGCATCTATGCTGAATCAGGGCGAAAGGAACCAAGACGTTTTTCAAAAGCTGGGGAGCGTATTGTTATCAAAAAGCGTGAGTCTGTATGGAGTTTGAAAACCAAAAAAACAGACTGATAGATGAATTAAGGCATCACGGCACCAGTGAGCGTGTGCTCGATGCCATGTGCCACGTCCCACGTCACCTATTTGTCCCTGAAAGGGAACAGAAGAATGCATATGCTGATCATCCCCTGCCCATAGGATGGGGACAAACGATCTCAGCTCCTCATATGGTAGCGATAATGTGCGACCTGCTTGACATACAGGATGGTATGAGGGTGCTTGAGGTAGGGGCAGGTTCTGGGTATCATGCTGCTGTGATGGGAGTACTTGCTGGAAGCGGTCATGTGTATGCTGTGGAAGTGATCGAAGGTCTGGCTCAATTTGCCCGTGAAAATCTTCAAAAAGCAGGCATCAGCAACGTGACAGTGCTTGTTGAGGACGGATCTCTAGGGCTTCCCGGCTTTGCCCCGTATGACCGCATTAGCGTCGCTTGCGCTGCACCTGATATACCTGAGACTTTAACAGAACAGCTTAAACCAGGGGGAAAACTCGTCATACCTGTGGGGAAATACATACAGGAACTATATCTTGTGACAAAAATAAATGGATTAAAAAAAGAAGCGAAAGGTGGCGTTGTATTCGTGCCCCTTGTTGGAAAAAAAGGTTTTCCCTATTAGATAGAATGAAGCTCGCCAGACTGGATTTTTTCTACCAGCATGTTCCATTCGTGTTTCTTTAGTTTAACTGTGTTCGCTCCCTCACCTATCAACACGTCATCTCCACTTGTCTCAACTGCCGGACAGCAGCTTTTTTCACATATATATACTTTCATTGGATTCACCTCTCTTTTACAGGTTTGTATTGGATTTAAAGGTTATTGTGCTTTTATGAGGCTGCAGGCTATAATTGACTCATTAGTGGATGCGTTGTTACAGCCAAGCACAAGATATAGAATATCTTTTATTTCCTCGGAAGAAACCGGAACTGGTGTGATCACGGGTTCTTGCGTTGTCACTGACTGTGGAACCTGCACTTCCTCTTCTTCGATTATGGGTGTGAAGGGCAGTTCAGGTGTTGGTACAGGCGTTGGTGCCACCTCACCAATTTCAAAACTTGGGGTTGCACTCTCAGATGTAGCTTCGCTCACTGGCACTTTCTTTCCAATTTCAGGTTCGTTGCTGGTCGCTGTTAACGTCCCGCTTTTTGCATCCAGAAGATTATACTCTGCGGTTGCAG
>JBDROC010000101.1:0-3036 GCA_043810475.1 Methanobacteriota archaeon
GTTTATGGTACGCGTGTTCTGAGAAAGGAGACGAGGCCTAGAATTATTGTTTTTTTCTCGTTCATGGAAAACATATGTGTATCCATGAAATATGGATGCATGAAAACGAGTTAAGAATATCGCACGGCAGTCACCCACTCCCGAATGAATTCGGGAGCATCAGGAAGGATGCATTGTCGTTTATTGGACGCGCGTTCTGAGAAAGAAGACGATGCTGGAAATTATTGATTTTACTCGTTCATGGAAAACATATGTGTATCCATGAAATATGGATGCATGAAAACGAGTTAAGAATATCGCACGGCAGTCACCTACCCCCGAATGAATTCGGAGGGCATCGGAAGGATGCATTGTCGTTTATGGTACGCGTGTTCTGAGAAAGGAGACGAGGCCTAGAATTATTGTTTTTTTCTCGTTCAGGGAAAACATATGTGTATCCATGAAATATGGATGCATGAAAACGAGTTAAGAATATCGCACGGCAGTCACCGGTATACCCCGTACAAATTTACGAGGCCTGTAGCTATCGTTTTCTTTATTTCCCTCTTTTATATTCATATATATCTTGCTCACGAATATACTTTTCCACGACATCCCAGCCATTCCCAACCGACCCATGGAAACAACTCGGAGCCCAGAAATGTTCTCCACACCATTCCCTCAGATGGGGGAATTCTTTCCTTAAGATCCTGCTCTACACATGTCTTTCACAGGTTCATCCGCATATATAAATTCGCGGCAAGCGGCGCGAAAGTATTTTTGTTAACTTTAAAAAAACATATATCCCAATAGAATAATCCTTGATCATGCTTTCAAAATCAGAGGGAGAGATGGCAGTGCGGCTTGCACGCGGCGCTATACAGGAATGCCTGAGCAACAAAAAAAAGATCAGACCAGATAACCTTCCGTCGGTTTTTCGTGAAAAACGCGGGGTATTTGTTACCTTGAATAAAAGATCAGATACAAAGGAACTTCGCGGCTGCATCGGAAGACCATATCCTATAATGCCGCTCGGGGAAGCCATAATCGCATCAGCAGTCAATGCTGCGCTTGAGGACCCGCGCTTTGACCCTGTTAAAAAGGAAGAGATCAATGACCTTGTTATAGAAGTAACAGTTCTAACTGTCCCTAAGCCCATAAAGGCAAAACCAGGGGACATACCTGAAAAGATAGTAATAGGCAGGGATGGGTTGATCGTCGCGACAGACAGGTCTCAAGGGCTCCTGTTACCGCAGGTGGCAACAGAGCATGGTTTTGATGCCGTGGACTTCCTGTGCCAGACATGTTTAAAAGCAGGTCTCATGCCTGATGCCTGGCTCACAGGCGCCCAGGTATATTGCTTTGAAGGACAGATATTTGAAGAAATAGAACCCTGTGGTGAGATAAGGGAAAAAATATTAACCTGATGATGTATCTTTAACCTGAGTGATTCAAAATGGCTAATATCAGCTTATCTGAAAATTCAACAAGCGATGAAATCCTTCCTGTTGCAAAGATGGTCCATGAACTCTTTTCTCTTCCTGTCACAATGCGCAGCAAGAACAAGAAAGGGGTCAGGCTTGAGAAAGGGAAAGTTGTTGATATGGATTATACAGGCCCGGTGCTTGAAGAAGCGCTCGCCAGGAACTGCGTGATACATACAATACCTGACAGCGGTGCTTATAAGGGAGTACCGGTCGTAGTCGCTCCTGTTCAGAACAGCGAAGGGACGGCGATAGCAGCTATCGGCGTCGTGGATGTGGTTTGCACGATCGACCTGGCGGCTGTGTTCGGCAGTTATCCTCAGATAGTGAAACAAGTAGAGGAGCGGAAAAAGAAATTCTGAGCAAAGGGTTAAATCTTAGGACATTATAGTAGGCAGTCCACCAGAGGTTAAATATGGCAAGATTTCCAGAAGCGGAAAAAGTACTTTTACATATGCAGATTTGCATGAAATGCAATGCACGAAACTCACTACGAGCAACACGATGCAGAAAATGCGGATATACGGGTCTTAGACCAAAATCAAAGGAAATAAAGGGAAAGGGAACATAAGTTCATAATATGGGAATAGAGGACCGCCTCAACCAGATAGTAAAAAAAGATGGTGCCGTCCACCTGACCCTTCTAGATCCCGATTCCCAGCAGCCTGAGGTTGCGGGAAATATGGCAATGGAGGCAGAAGCCGGGGGCACTGATGCGATTATGGTAGGCGGCTCTACTGGCGCCACAGGGGTAGTAGTTGAAGAGACCGTGAAAGCGATAAAAGCCGCATGTTCTCTTCCTGTAATCCTGTTCCCTGCAAACCCTGGAGGGGTAAGCGAAAGCGCTGATGCTATTTTTTTTATGAGTCTTCTCAATTCAAGGGACGTAAATTACATCACAACGAGCCAGATGATAGGTGCGCCGATTGTCTACAAGCACGGCATTGAACCTATTTCCATGGCATATATAGTAATAGAACCAGGCGGGGCTGCAGGCTGGGTCGGGGATGCACGGCTGATACCCAGGAACAGACCGAAGCTTGCCGTGGCGTATGCGCTGGCTGCAAAATACCTGGGCATGCATTATATTTATCTTGAAGCAGGTTCAGGCGCAGACAAACCTGTCCCTGTTGAAATGGTGGCAGCTGTGAAAAAGGCTGTCGGGGAAGAAACAAAAGTGATCGTGGGGGGCGGTATACGCGACGGAAAAACAGCAAGAGAGCGTGTAAAAGCAGGCGCTGACATGATAGTGACCGGCACGATCGTTGAACAGGTCGAAGATGTCAGAGGGAAGATAGAAGAACTTGTCAGTGCGATAAAATCGACTGCTTAGAAGTTGTTAGCAAAAATGGAAAAATAACTTATTCAATTTTATTTATAAAAACTGGTAACAAATCTGCGTTCATCCGCGTTCACGGGAGTTAAAAAAAAGGAAAATGCCCTGAAAAAACGGGCATTTCAATCAAAATTATCCAGATATCTATTCACCGTGTCCGCCTGATGCAGGTGCCGCAGCTTTTCCGCTCATAGCATTGTAACCCGCTGCAAGGTTCGTGTTGACATGAACAACGCC
>JBDROC010000102.1:0-5098 GCA_043810475.1 Methanobacteriota archaeon
AAGAAAACGCCAAGATAACCGACCTCATCGAACCAGAAGTACTCAGTGAATAAATCCACAAGCTTAGATGATAAAATGAACAGGATGAACACTAAATATATCAAAATAGGTTTTATTTTCATCTAATGCAGTTAGATTCAGACGTTATATAAGTCTTTTGAAGGGAAGTTTTATCTATAATCATTTCAAATCTTATTGTGAGAAGGGATAGTGAGCTTTGAACTATCTCATGAGTATGGGAGGAAAAATATGCTATTTGTACTATGGTTCGAGTGGGAACCTGAAAATACATCAAAACTTCTTGAACTCTGGAAAAATTTCAAATATCCTGAAGAAGTAAAATTGATAGGCAGATATCTTTTGATCGGGAGGCATGTCTCTATGGCGATATTCCATGCTCCGAATGAGGAGTCGATCCTGAAGATCACACATCCATTCAGAGAGATCGGGATTCCGCACATAAATCCAGCATTGCCATTTGAAGAAGCAATGGAAATGATGGACAGGATGTGAAATGTATCGAGTATATTGAATGAATAATGTATAGTGGATAGTAAAGAGAGTAAACCTGAAACTGAAAATTTCAAGAATTAATATAGGAGGGTTATAATGAGTAACAAGGATCAAAACAAGAAATTAACAACTGCCTTTGGAATACCTGTCGGTGACGATCAGAACAGTCTCACTGCCGGAGAACGAGGGCATGTTCTGATGCAGGATGTGCACCTGCTGGAGAAGTTAGGTCACTTTGATCGAGAACGTATCCCTGAACGTGTAGTGCATGCAAAAGGGGCTGGAGCAGGTGGATACTTTGAGGTTACTAAAGATGTTACCAGATACACAAAAGCAAAGTTCCTCTCAAAAGTCGGTAAGCGGACAGAAGTATTTGCCAGGTTTTCAACCGTAGGGGGAGAAAGAGGATCCGCAGATGCCGAGCGTGATCCACGTGGATTTGCCCTGAAGTTTTATACTGAGGAAGGAAACTATGATCTTGTAGGGAATAATACTCCGGTTTTTTTCATTCGTGACCCGTTAAAATTTCCAGACTTCATTCACACACAGAAACGTAACCCTGCCAACAACTGCAAGGATCCTGTTATGTTCTGGGATTTCCTTTCCCTTACGCCTGAATCAATTCACCAGGTAACAATCCTATTTTCCGATCGCGGCACTCCAGCCACTTATCGAAACATGAATGGCTATAGCAGTCATACTTTCAAGTGGTATAACGAGAAAAATGAATATTTCTGGGTCAAATATCATTTCAAAACAGATCAGGGAATTAAAAATCTTACCAGACAGGAAGCAGATGTCATGCGCTCAAAAGACGCTGACCACGCTACAAGGGACCTCTATGAGGCAATAGAACGCAAAGATTACCCGTCATGGACTCTCCAGATGCAGATAATGACCCCTCTGCAGGCAAAGGATTACCGTTTTGATATACTTGATGTAACTAAAGTATGGCCCCATTCTGACTTTCCACCGATCGAAGTAGGGAAACTGGTTTTGAACCGTAACCCTGAAAATTACTTTGCAGAAGTTGAACAGGCTGCATTTAACCCATCGAACCTTGTGCCGGGCATTGCCGCTTCTCCTGATAAGATGCTCCAGGGTCGCCTTTTCTCGTATCATGATACCCATCTCCACAGACTGGGTCCGAACTACCACCTTCTTCCAGTAAATGCAGCAAAAAATGCAACGCCAAACAGCTATCAGCGTGATGGGCCTATGCGTACCGATCCAAACGGCGGCGGCGGACCGAATTACTGGCCGAATAGTTTTAACGGGCCAGAGCCTGACATTTCTGCAAAAGAACCTTCTATCGAGATCTCAGGACAGGCAGATCGTTACCCATATACGCATCCCAACGATGATTTTGTTCAACCTGGCAATCTGTATCGTGATGTGATGACAGATCAGGACCGTGAAAATCTAGCAGGTAATATTACCGGTCATCTTGGCGGAGCGCAAAAGCGTATACAACTGCGCCAGACAGCACTCTTTTTTAAGGCAGACCCGGATTATGGTCGTCGAGTGGCTAAGGGACTTAAACTGGATATAAAAGAAGTTGAGAAGTTAGCTAATATGTCACATGATGAAAGAGTGAAAGCAACATCATAGATAGATACTTTAATACAAAAATATGTGAATAACTTTAGATTCCTATTCATTCAATAGGATTATGGTGACGGGATGAAAACAAAGGTTGAACGAAGGCATCAAATAACAACACCCGAAGAAATTCGTAAAATGGTTAAGATCTCAGTGGGTGACATTCTGGATATCTCGTATGAGGTCATGTAAATTTATTTAGTATATCTATGAACTTCGGTACGATATCCTGTATATTTTCCCCGCATTATCATCGCTAACGAATAACGAGCCGTCATTGGCAACGATGATATCCACCGCGGTCTTCCGAGCACATTGCCACCCGTCAGCCAGCCTGCTGCAAAATCCTTCACAGTTAAGTCTTGCATGTCAATGCTCACGATCTTATATCCTGTCGCCTCATTCCTGCTCCATGAACCATGATAGGCCACGAAAAGATCACCCGGGTATTCCTCGGAAAACTGTCGCCATAATAAAAGGCAAGTCCCAGAGGCGCTGAGTGCGCTTGAAGATCAACAAAGCTTGACATCTCAAACGGCTCCATGCATGGATTCCTTATATAAACATTTTTATCAAAATCAGTATCATGGACATTCTTACCATAGCAAATAGGCCACCCGTAGTTCTTCCCCTCTTCCAGAATATTGATCTCATCAGACCATTAATTCAGGTATATTCCTGAACAGGTCCAGAGATTCCGGGTTTTTGAGAGCGTCACGATTGAGCACAGGCTGGCCATGAATGATCTTCCTGACCGCGATCTCCACTTTTTTCATATTGATGGTATAAGGTATATCCTCGATCTCTATGACCTTTGCAGGCACGTGTCGCGGTGAACAATTTTTCCTGATGTTCGTCCTGATCTTTTTCTCAAGATCTTCAGTGAGTTCAGATCCTCTTTTGAGTTTAACGAACAATATTACCCTTATATCATCTGCCCATTCCTGGCCAATGACAAGACTATCTTCGATCTCATCCAGGGATTCGACCACGCGATATATCTCTGCTGTTCCAATACGCACACCTCCAGGATTCAATGTGGTGTCAGATCTGCCAAAGATCAAAACCCCGCCCCGGTCGTTGATCTCTATAAAATCCCCGTGCCTCCAGACACAAGGATAGACATCAAAGTACGCATTGCGATATTTCTCTCCCGATGGGTCTTCCCAGAAATACAGGGGCATCGAAGGGAATGGAGATGTGCAGACAAGCTCCCCCTTATAATTAAGTTGCGGTTTTCCCTCTTCATCAAACGCCTGCACCTTCATAGCCAGGCCCCGACACTGCAATTCACCCGCATGGACCGGCCCTATTGGATTTCCCAGGGCAAAGCAGCCGTTCAGGTCTGTACCTCCTGATATTGAAGATAAACAGACATCTTCTTTGATATCACTGTAAACGAATCTGAAATTCTCATCAGTCAAAGGTGAACCAGTGGAGAGTATCGTCTTCAGGTTCTGGAGATCGTATTTGTCTATTGGCTTTAGCCCCTCATTTCTGATCGAATCAATGTACTTCGCGCTTGTTCCGAAAATAGTGATCTTTTCTTCCTCAACAAGCCTGAAAAGTGCACCAGGATCGGGATGGAATGGCGAACCATCGAACAGTATGATCGTGGCACCCAGCGATAGGGCTGATACCATCCAGTTCCACATCATCCAGCCGCAGGTAGTATAGTAGAATAACCTGTCCTCGCGTTTAACATCTGTATGAAGCCTGAGTTCCTTTATATGATTGAGTAAGATCCCTCCAGCGCTCTGGACCATGCATTTGGGCAGTCCAGTGGTACCCGATGAGTACATTATATAAAGGGGATGATCAAAAGGCAATTGTTCGAATTCTATCTCAAGACCGCTTTCTCCACTCGTGAGATCATCCATTAAGATTGAATTTGGAACTGAACTGATATCAGGTGCCTCACCAATGAATGGCACAACAACGATCTCCGGTCTGGATGGCAATTGACTGAAAATATCAGCTACCTTTTCAAGCGAATCAAATCTCTTACCATTGTAAGAGTAACCGTTCGCTGTGAACAGCATTTTGGGCTCGATCTGCCCGAACCTATCAAGCGCGCCTTTTGTGCCAAAATCTGGAGAACATGAAGACCATATCGCGCCAAGGCTTGTAGAAGCAAGCATTGCAATAATGGTCTCAGGCATGTTAGGCATGAATCCTGCCACACGATCTCCTGCTTTAACGCCGCGATCACGCATAGCTTTCGCAAGCCCTGCTACCCGGTTGTATAGTTCAGCGTATGTGATCCTTACAGGATCGACCATTGTCTCACTCTTGAAAATAATGGCAAGATCATCATCGCGGTATCTGAGCAGATTCTCGGCAAAATTCAGCTTTGCCCCTGAAAACCACCTGGCGCCCGGTATTTTTGTTACATCGTCTATTACTTCGTCGTAAGACCTCGAAGCTATGATACTGGCCTCATCCCACATTTCTGCCCAGAATTCAGGGATGTTCTCTATAGACCACTGGTACAGTTCTGCATATTCTCTGAAATTCGTCCCGTGTTTTTTGTTGACAGTCCGTATGAAGTTATACAGGTTGCTGCTCTTTATTCTTTTTCCTGACGGGCTCCATAATAATTCTCCACTCATGATAGTCCTCATCAAATAATAACTCTTTGGCTCAATTATATATATCATTATGTATTAACTATTGTTCCAGGACATTCTTCAAAAGGTGAAAAATGAATCTCCGTAAACATGTGAGTCTAAATATTAACATACGAGGGAATGCGCAATCTGCCACTCTTGCCATCAATGACAGGTGCAAGAGCCTGATGGGAGAAGGAAAAAAGATATACAATTTTGGACTCGGTCAATCACCTTTCCCTGTGCCCACTCCTGTAGTGAACGCCCTCAAGCTGTACGCTCATGAAAAAGATTATCTTCCTGCAAAGGGACTGCCGGCCCTTAAAGAAGCGGTAGCCGGTTTCCATAAGGCAAAAGATAATGTTGATGCAAAC
>JBDROC010000103.1:0-4860 GCA_043810475.1 Methanobacteriota archaeon
TAATTTCTCACCGAGCAAAATCAATTTATCCGCTTTACACATTGTACTTAGATGATTTACATCAGTGTTAGCTGCAATTATCCTGCCGCCGGCCATTCCTTTTTCTGCTATCCAAGTCGTAATATTACATCCTGCGCCACCGAGCCCGACTACGGCCACAGATGGTTTTGATGTTTTCACAAGCTCTGCTAACTTTTCATTGACCATATTTATTAGCCTCCTTGACTATAATTTGTGGCTACTATATTTACATCTTTTAAGTATATAGTATTATTGATGAACCCTGCTGTAAGCACGGTTTATTTCTGTTTTGGAGGCCAGTTCTTTTCCATCCACCCAGGGATGCGTCCCGAGTCAGGAGGACCTATCATCACACGAAGTCCTGTCACATCTTCCACATCTCCCTGAAGCCGCGCAGCAAGACCGGGTAAGATCAATGTACTGTGCGTTGTTTTTTCCTTGAGATCAAAACTTGCCTTCTGGAAGGTATCCTTTATCTTGACTGCTGTTAGCTGCCCGCCTGCAACTGCTGCTTCGACGCCGATGCCGTCAGTATCCACAGCTGCAAGATAACAGTTTATCTTGTTGGAAGAAAGGTCGCTCTCCACAGTATAATATGTTAGGGCAAAATTGGTCGTGATGATAACTGGAGAATCCTTTGTGGGAGAGCCTACTTCATTCACGCCCGGTGCTACTTTAACAGGCGTCCTGGGGTCTGTGTAAATGGTATCACGAAGGTGTATCTCTGGAAGCATTGCGTACGGTTCAAGGCTGTGGAGTATCATTATGTCCGCATACCTCACTATGAAAACAGAAGCAAGCACTGTTTCCCAGTACGATGCCGTAACAGCGTCCTTATACACAAGCCAGGCGTTAAGGGGAACAGACATTATCGGATAGGCAATATCTTTCTGCCCTTCCTTTATCCCCGCTCGTCGAAGCTTGATGAAACGCTCGAAGCTCTCTTTTAACTGCTTTCCCTGCGGGTATGTGCCAGGATCAAGCACCAGATCTTTTAATCCCATCTCCTGGAAAGTCACTGCAAGCGATTTTAACTTATCAAGGTCAGGCGAGAAGAGGACGACCGGAACTTTGTAGTTCAGGGCAAGTTCCGCCACTTCCCCCCAGTTCTTCTCTGTAGCAGCATAGATAAGCGGTCTTCTGTCCTTTACGATCTCAAGTGCTGCCCGAAGAGCAGCCGGGTCAAACGAACACAGGACCATGGGAAGTTTTGTGGTCTCTGCTACCTTTTTTACAGCTCCTGCGAACTTCAATGTGTCGCCTGAAACGCATCGTACTGCCACCATTTCTACTTTCAGGAACTTTCCGACATAGAATTTTCTGAAATTTGATATCTTATTTACCCTGTCAACAAGTTCCTGTTCAGGCATCGTATCCCAGACATCATAAGCAAATGCCGTGGGGTTGAAGAAGGTCAACTTATGTCTGTAGATAACGTCATCACCACCGATATTTTTTGCATGTTCTCCCACACCTATTGTGACCTCCCGTATTTCAGGAGCAAGCAGCGTCTGAAGCTCCATGTACTTCTTCTTGTACTCGTCTTTCAGGATAGGAGGGCAGTCTTCCAGCTTCTTAGACCTGTCGATGAGGTGGGCACCAAAAGCCATGCACGTCGCCTCCCCGCATTCAGCGCAGTTTATCTGGGGCAGGTACTTGTAAACCTGGAGCGGACTGTTGAGTTTCATTATATCACCGCCGATATCCAGTTATCAATATTCACTGGTTCGGTTTCCTTTGAGCCGTAGAGCGTCTGAGTTATCTCTTTTAACACTTGAACCGCTGTCGGGTGCATCATCATTAGAATATCTGTTCCCGCTAGCGATAATGTCAGTCCTGTAACGATCTCCCATATTGGTCCCCTGTATTCACGCGGTCCCCAATCCGTGTCCTCCTTGAGCGGAGATGAGACCATCCATGATTCTCGGGCACCCCATGCGTTGGTAGTTCCGCTTGACATGGGGAAATTAAGTTCTGCATCACCGCTAAGACCTGCAAGCCTTATCCTTTCCATGTTAGTGTAAGCATAGTCAAGCCCATATCCCAGAGCCGCTGTCGTGGGGTCCATTATGATGTTCTCCCGGGCCACGCCACACTGCTTCATGAGTTTGCGGTTCAGTTCCTTTTGCGCATTTATCTCAAGCTGCGTCCATGAGAGCACAACGTGGTTGTATTTCTTGGCCGCCTCCGCTATCCTTGCATAATCAAGGTTCAGGCTCGCCGATGCAAGCAGGCAGCGTTCACCCTCAGCTGCCTCTGCTGCTTTCTCAAGTACAGCAGGGTCTTTTTCGGGATTACCTGAGCCGCCGATAACAATAGGTACGTCCACTGCCTGAAGGACTTCCTCCACAGTCTTTGCCGCCTCTTTTGGCGAGGTGTCCTTGATGTTAGGGTCTGTGCTGATAAGATGTATAGTGACCATGTCTGCCCCGAAATCGCGCACCACCTTTTTTGCCCATTCTGCAGGGCTGTTGATAACATCTTCGTAGTTGGATTTGACTGCTTTTGCCATATTTATGGGCATGTCGAAAACATCCATTGTTATATGATTCCTGTGAGGCATTGGACCGTCAAAATAATAAGGTAACGCAATCTCACCGCCAATGGTCACTGTGCTCTTTCGCGAGCCGCCATCGGAGGATGTGGCTCCCAGCACAACTTCCTGAATTGGAGTTTTCCATTCCTCGTTCCTGGCTACGCTGAACTTTGATTCTATCAGTTTGCTGAGCCTTACAGGTTTCTGTGTTGCAGCACCCCCGAGCATCTGGTCAACAGGATAACCAAGGATCCTTGAAATATTCATCAGGTGAAAAGCCATCTGTGCGGTCTCATGCCCCAGCACATAAGCCATCTGGGGATTAAGACCCATCTGTCCAAGGTCAAGGTCAAGTTCCACATCGCCTTCTATCCTTACTCCTTCGAGAGCCTCGATATCAAGGCCCCCGAACAGGCTTCCAAGCTCGGAAAGTTTGATCTTTTTTGTCATTATTACATCCCACTTAGCATTATTAATCGTTCCAGATAGGAGTGGCTACATATATATTTTTAGATAAACTTCGAAGCTATGCTTATGAATAAATATTTCCGATATAACCTCAAATCATTTTAAGATATATGTGTAATTATTGAGGTAACGTGCGAATTGGAATTATCCTTCACGGACCAGAAATCGTGGATGAGGGCAGCGCAGAGCGGATAATCCGTATTCTGTTGAAAGAACATGACGTCACTGCAAAACTTGGCGGTACCATGGGGCGAACTGCGGTACTGGACGCCGGGCTTGAAGAACTGATCGATATCTCGCAGGGGATGACGCCCAGCCAGACAATAAACGCGCTAAAAGATAGCATCGATGTTGCAGTGCTGCTGAACCACGGAAAAACCCTTGAAACCGGGCTGCATTTCGGTCGCATCGTTGCCTCAAAATCGGGCTCGTTGATCCCGTTTGTCCACATAGAGCGCCCGGATATTGATGGCAGAATAATATATTATGATCAGCGGGCAAAGCTCTTCGCGGAACATGTCAGGAGTATCCTTATGAAGCACGGTAATTACGACCTTCCTGTCGAAAAGAGCAGTCCTCTGCCGATGCAGGTCGAAAATGAGGGCGACACGGTCGTACGAAGGTTAGCAGGAGTATTTCCTGGAGAGAACATCAGGCTGGACGGGATAATTATCGGACATGCTACTTCTGTACAACCCGAGATCATATGCAGGGGCGGTAAGGTGGTGGAGCTGCGGGGAGGAATAATAAAACCCCATGGTCTTGAAAAGCTCAAGAACAGGAATATCGATCTTGCAGCAGCAAGGGTGAAGACCGGGAACATCAGGCGAACAAAACACATAACAAAGGTTCAGCCCGCCAGGTCTCTTGCTGATGGAAAAAAGATCGTGGTAATAGACCACTGCGCTGAGTCCATATTTGAGCTTGTGGGAGATGCGGATATTGCTATAACAGTAGGGGATGACACAACGACAATAGCAGCCGATATCCTGACACGGCTTGGTATCGCCATCATCGGGATAACAGATGGTGATCTGGACAGCATTCTTGGCGACGCGGCAATACCGGCAGAATCTATCATTATCCGCGTAAAAGAGGGGTTTGATGACATTATCGGCAGGGAAATCTCCGAGAAACTGATGATGGGCAAACAGAAATTGGCTGTTCAATCATGCGAAGAAATAGTCGAAAAAGTGCTCAAACTTGCTGGAAATAAAATAGTTGAAATAAAACGCTATTGAAAAAAGATGAAAAAAAATAATAAATGGTATAATCTGGATTATAATCCAGCAGTTATACCAAGAACGCCTGATTGAATGATGATCGCGACTGCGATTATTACACCAGCCATCTCCAGCGCCACAGCGACATTTCCCTTCTTGAGTTCTCCGAACTCATCGATCCCCTTGGTGAGCTTATCGAGGATATTCAGCGCGAGATATATAGCAGCGATCGCAAGTACTATTCCAAGTATTAACTGAAATAAACTTGCCACCAATGCAAAGACGTCTCCAGCCAGCGCTTTTGATATTCCTGAAGAAACACCAGCGATGCCTGACTGAACAACTATGGCTATGGCGATAAATACTGATGCCACAAGAATACCTACAGCTGCGTTACCTTTAGCTATTTCCTTTTCTTCATCTATTCCTTTTGTTATCTTTCCCAGTACTGAGAAACCAATATACAATGCCACAACTGCAAGTATGATGGCAATGACTAATTGAATAATCCCAATTACTGCCGTTTCTAAAGACATACTATTCCTCCTAACGCCTAAAGCGTATATCGTAATATTGATAGAAGGGTAATATATAATTATTGTGATTCCTTCA
>JBDROC010000104.1:0-2860 GCA_043810475.1 Methanobacteriota archaeon
GAAGCTGGTTTCCTTTTGTTGTCGCAATAATTTCATTTCCGGGTGAGAGACCTATTCTTAATCTTAGTTTCTTTGGAGTATATATTTCTCCTTTTCTTCCAACTTTTAGTATATATTCTGCCATTTTATTTATTCCGATAAGTATTGATTTTCTGACTATTTGAATATATCGGATCAATGTGCTTTTAGAGTGAACCTCATTTTGTGTACAACCAGTTAAGAAACCATGCTATTTAACCCCCCCAGCATTTCAAATTCCTCTGGTGTGTTATACCTAATCGAGGAATAAATCCGCTTTTTATTGCCGGGTTTGTATAATGAAGAAAAAACAGGGTATCGTAATTGAAATTGGAAATATAGATGAAAAAGAAACCCCTATCAAGAAAGGGAATATGATCTTATACACTGGATACAGTTCTGAAGAAATGGAGATAGACGGTGAGAAATATCTCATACTTGATGTCAAAGACATCATTGCAAAAATAGAGGGATAATATGGCAAAGCAGTTATTATTTGATGAAAAAGCAAGGCAGGCGCTCATCAGCGGAGTTGACCAGCTTGCAAACACGGTAAAGATCACGCTTGGTCCAAAGGGAAGATATGTAGTCCTGTCGAAAAGTTACGGAAGCCCAGTCATTACAAACGACGGTGTAACCATTGCAAAAGAGATAGAACTGAAAGATCCTTATGAGAATATGGGGGCAAAACTCGTGCAGGAAGTTGCAACAAGAACGCAGGACGTTGCAGGAGATGGCACCACGACAGCCACGCTTCTTGCCCAGGCGATACTGCACAGGGGCATGAGGAACATCACAATTGGAGCCAATCCCATTGAAGTCAAGCGGGGCATCGACAAAGCCACTGAAACAGTTGTAAAATACATTAAAAGCATGAGCGAAGAGGTAAAGACCAAAGAGAAGACCATCATCATCGAAGGAGAGGGTAAGAAGGAAGACATTCAGAGGAGGATCTCGATAATCGAAGGGCGCATCAAGATAGAAGATTCTGAATATAAGATCACCGACCTCAAGAAAAGACTTGGCAAGCTTTCAGGAGGCGTTGCAGTGATAATAGAAGAAGGCGTGGTGCCTGGAGGAGGCATAGCTCTGTTAAGAGCGGCTAAAGAGCTTTCGAACCTCTCCCTTGAAGGCGACCAGAAGATCGGCGTGGATATCCTGAGGGAAGCTATTGAAGAACCTGTAAGGCAGATAGCGACCAATGCAGGAAAAGAAGGTTCAGTGGTGCTTGAGAAGTTAAAAGCCGAAACTAATCCAAATATCGGATATGATGCAAAGACAGATTCATATAAGGATATGATAGAAGCTGGCATCATCGACCCGGTAAAAGTAGTCAGGACCGCACTTCAGAATGCTTCAAGCATTGCAGGCCTGATGCTGACTACAGAGGCGCTCGTAGCTGATATCCCTGAGAAAAAGAGTGAGATGCCGCCCATGCCTGGACCTGAGAGCTATATGATGTAACTTGTCTTCATACGTCATCGGTTCCAATGTCATTCTTTCTGGTGCGGACTGTGTGGCTCTTGATGCATTGAGAGGCATTATGAATAAGAGTATAGTGAGTAGAAGGATTATGGTGGTTGGTGGTATGGAAAAAAAGATTTTTTTTCTACCCACTATAGTTCGTATATATGCGAATATTAGGATATATAGTTTACGGTTAGTGTAAAACAATATCTATAAATTACGTTACGCAATTAATTCGAAAATTCCCGTAACGCGATTGCTATTAATATTGCGTAACGGTATCTTTATATTACCGTAACGCATTAATAACTAATATGGCTGAGAGAAAATATACACGATGGAAAAAATGCCTTATTTGCAGTGATTTTGTGAAACTTATGTTCCCCGAGGATGCAAAGGACATGCTCATTATCTATGAACCTCAGGAAGGAATGAGCAACGAGGCCAGGAACTGGAAAA
Organism: Methanobacteriota archaeon; assembly: GCA_043810475.1. Lineage (GTDB taxonomy): Archaea > Halobacteriota > Methanosarcinia > Methanosarcinales > Methanoperedenaceae > Methanoperedens. The sequence goes on from JBDROC010000104.1 coordinate 1,945, forward strand.
AAAAGCAGTTTGGATATATCCACAAAGCCTGTCTTAACAAAGCAAATTCAATGCTAAGGATTAAGTCCATTGAGACAGACGAGGATGCTGCTGAGGTAGTATAGTGGCTTACAAAGATCTACGTGAATTTATAGAAATACTTGAAAAAAAGGGATTGCTCAAAAGAGTAAAAACACAGATGAGCGCCGAGCTTGAGATAACTGAAATACTTGACAGAGTGGTAAAGAAGAACGGTCCTGCGCTCCTTTTTGAGAATGTTTTGGGCAGCAAGATCCCGGTTTTTGCGAATGCATTTGGCACAATGGAGCGCATGTGCCTTGCGCTTGAAGTAAACGACCTTGATGAAATAGGCTCTCGCATCCTGAAACTCCTGGAATTCGATGCCCCAAAGAGCATATGGGAAGGAATAAAGATGCTTCCAATGGTGGCTGAACTATCGTCATTTCCCCCCAAACATGTGAAAAGCGGTCCATGCAAAGAAGTGATACAGAGGGATGGTTTTTCGCTCGATGTATTCCCCATACTGAAATGCTGGCCAGAGGACGGAGGACGCTTTATCACGCTCCCACTTGTTGTCACAAAAAACCAGAATAATGGAAGGCAGAACGTGGGGATGTACAGGATGCAGGTCTATGACGGAAAGACAACAGGCATGCACTGGCACATCCATAAACACGGTGCAAGGGACTATGCAGATGCAAAGAATAATGGGAAAATAGAAGTTGCTGTAGCTATCGGCGCAGATCCGTCGATCATTTATTCGGCAACGGCTCCGCTTCCTGATAACATCGACGAGATGATGTTCGCGGGATTCCTTCGAAAAAAGAACGTTGAGCTTGTAAAATGCGAAACTGTTGACCTTTTTGTTCCTGCACATGCTGAGATAATACTTGAAGGATACGTTGATTCAAAAGAG
>JBDROC010000105.1:0-2082 GCA_043810475.1 Methanobacteriota archaeon
GAAGTCACATATCATGATCCCTGCAGGCTTGGAAGGCACATGGGTGTGTATGATGCTCCGCGAAAAGCGCTAACAGCAAACGGCGTTAAGATAATAGAGATGGAGCACTCGAAGGAAAATGCCCTGTGCTGCGGTGTGAGCGGTTTCATGAACTGCAATGAGCAGACAAAAGGTCTTCGCATAGCAAGGATGGATGAGGCTCTGGCTACAGGTGCTAAGACGCTTATTACCACATGTCCAAAATGCCTTGCGCATTTTAACTGTTTGAAGAATGAAAAAGAACCAGAAAAGAAATATGATTTTGATGTGGTCGACCTTAGCGTTTTCCTGGCAGGGCAGTTTGAAGCAGGGAAATGATTAACCCTCTATACAGCCTCACCTCACCAGCACAGGTTTGGTAGCCTCTCGTGTAAACATTATCGGAAACAGGTTCAATAAGGAGAGAAGGTCTCCTTTTTTGACCTCGCCTGATTCATGTCCGACTACATAAGCCGTGTTGATGATGCGGTCTGTTTCCATGGGTGCTGGACCGTCCTTGGCTCCCACCTTTATGACAGATACTAAAGGATGATGATTGAAAGCGCAGGGCAATGCAATCATATCTTTCTGCACTCTGATCTCCTTAACCTTTATTCGTTCAAATTTGCCTGCCCCGATGGTAACATCATCCGCCGCTATAATCATCTCCCATTTTGCTCTTGTGGCTATGGTATATTCATACGGCGATGCTTTCACTTTTTTCCTGATTATCTTCTCATTGTCGCGGGTAACCACATTGATTATTTCGCTCATAAAGCCAGGACCTCCAATGGTACAGGGATCCCTGAGAAAGCCTTGATGGCAGCCGAAATTTGAGGCATTGTGAAGTTTCTCTGGGCGATGGCCCCCGTGGGGCAGATCACAACACACGTACCGCAACCCTTACAAACAGCGGGATTAACATAAGATTTCCTTGTTTTAAGAGATACTTCCTCAAGGGATACTTCCTTTTCCGAGAGCTCGATGGCGTGGTATGAGCATACCCCGTAGCAGCTCCCGCATCCGATACATTTCTTATCATCAACAACCGCGGTTATAGCCTCATTCTGCACATAGCCTCTCGCAAGGGGTATGGACGCCCTGGATGCGGCTCCATATGCCTGGTAGATTGCCTCGTCTATGAAGACAGGAGCATGGGCTGTTCCACAGAGATATATACCCTCTGTGGCAAAATCCAAGGGTCTTAACTTAACGTGGGCTTCGAAAAAGAACTTGTCCCTGCCCAGAGGAACCTTAAGCATTTTTGATAGCTCCTCTGCTTCGGGTCTCTGGACTAATGGAGCAGCCAGAATAATGAGGTCTGGATTCATCTTTCGCTCCATCTTTAAAGTTTCATGGTAGTAGGATATCGCCAGTTTATCCCCTTCTTTGGAGACTTTGGGCGGGTTCTCAGGAATAAATTTCACAAACTTCACTCCCCTCTCCCTCGCGGTGTTATAGAGGAGTTCATGCTCTATGCCATAGGTAGTTATTCCTCTATTGAATACTGTGACCTCTATTCCACTGGGGGCAGCAGCAACTCCAGCCGGAGCTTCTCTTCTTCTCCTCCGCCTCCTGCCTGCCTCTTCGGCTACAGCCTCTTCCTCCTTGGGTGCTTCGGGAATTGATGCTGCCAGGGTGGCTGCAGCCTCAGGTGCCTTTGCCTCCAGGAGTTTCATAGCGCTTTTTATGGCATTCGTACAGCATATCCTGGAGCAATATTCAAGAGCCTGACCGCGGGAACCGGCACAATTAATGAATGCTATGTTCTTGACAGGGGGGAGACTGCCCTCCATTTCCATCTTCTCAAATTCTCCTAAGGTGATAACATTCTTATGTTCGCCATATCCATAGAGCCCGGCAGGTTTGTATTCCAGGGCGCCAGTTGCAACAATAATCGTCCCGAACTTTGTCTTTGTCTCTCCCTCCTTACCTGCTATGGTAGCTTCGTAGTTTCCTATATATCCAGCCAGGTTTTTCAACATAGAAGAGGTGAAAAGCTTAATCTTTTTATTCGCCATTACTTTTTCAATAAGGGGATTTATGCTCTCAATACCGCCTTTT
>JBDROC010000106.1:0-2242 GCA_043810475.1 Methanobacteriota archaeon
ACCCGATGATCTTAATATCTGCCTTTCGGGGGTTATTAATAGAGCTTCGGTATTTTCTGTTTTTTCGATCAATTCCATACCTTCCTCATGCCCCAGCACAAATACTGCTGTGGCAAGGGCGTCGGCTTCCATTGCCGAGGCGGCAATGACCGTTGCACTTATGAGACTCTGCGATGAATAGCCTGTCCTGGGGTCACTAATATGGGATAAGCGTGCCGATTCATTAAAATACCGTTCATAATTGCCGCTTGTAGCTACTGCCATATCTGAAATATCAAGGACGACGATAGATTCGGTTTTATTATCTGGATTGCGAAGCCCCACTATCCAGGGAGAGCCGTCCGGTTTTGTCCCAAAATACATACCATCACCCCCGGCATCAACAAACCCGCTGTCAAATCCTTGTTCTCTGAGGACTTCAACCGCCCGGTCCACAGCATATCCCTTTGCAATCCCGCCCAGATCAATGGACATTCCTTCCAGTTCAAAACCAACTGTATCGTTTTTTACTGTTATATTACTGTAATTTACTAGAGTCAATGTATGGTTTATTTCCTGATCAGCAGGGTATGAACCCGAATTTATTTTATTTCTCCAGAGTTCAAGTATAGGATGGATGGTGATGTCAAAGGCGCCTCCGCTGATCCTACTGTAGTGAATTGATCGATTTATTACATAGATCAAGTCAGATGATGCCTTTTCCAGACGTCCTTCTTTGTTCAAGCGACTGATTTCACTGTTCTTTTTATGGATATCCATCCGGTCCTCAATCCTTTTTATTTCGTCAAAAGCCAGACGCAATGCACCCTCAGAACGGTTTTCAGTACCGATAATCTGGATTGATACGATCGTGCCCATTGCTTGGCGACTTTCATGTTGTATGCCGGCGCTGCTGTCCTCATGTTCTGTTGAAATGATGCTGAAAAATGCCGCAACAATCAATAATAGAAACACTGCTGCTATTTTTCGGGCATCCATATTCATGTATTGACAATAGGATGATATATTTATGTTTTGCTATGATCATGGACTATACCGTCAATCAAAGATAATCATATCAGATTGCATCAAGGATTGAATGGATCGACACCAGTACAGGCCGCTGGTATTGATTTAAAACTTGGACTCAATAGATGGATAGGATTTATCCAGAAGGGCGTGGACCATCAGAGAAATTCTGATGCTTTGTAACTTTTTTTGTTGTTACCCACCGATTTTTCACCAGAGCCCCTTTATGAGTCACAGGCTGTTGATCTCGCACCTCAATCCATTCTTCTTACACCTGCCCATAACCTTCTCGAAAACCTCGCCATAGTACTCCCCGCTCCCCTGAAAGATCCTCTCGTACTCATTAACCAGTTCAGGCATGAACTCCTGAATAAATCCCCTGACATTTTCCCACACACCTTCCTTCAACCTGAGCCTGTCCACAAGCACGTAATCGGGCTTCACCGCAGCAATAGCGTCCACCAGCGCATCGACATCGGTGATATGAGGCATTATGGGACCCAGGAAGACCCATGTTTTGATCCCGTTCTTGCGAAGCTCGGAAAGCGCGCGCAGCCTCTCATCAACACTTGAGGCGCCGGGTTCCATTTCCCTCACCCTGTCATCGAGCGCTGTGAGCGTTATACCCACTTCTATATTTGAGAACTCCTTCAGCAGGTCTATATCCCGCAGCACAAGAGAGGATTTCGTCTGGATGCACACAGGGAGATCGTGCATCAGCAGCAGCTCAAGACACCGCCGAGAAAGCTCATATCTTTTCTCCGCAGGCTGGTACGGGTCTGTAACAGTTCCGAGCCCTACAACACCTTTTTTCTTTGCCCTCAGTTCTTTTGATAGGATGCGCGGAAGGTTTATTTTTACCTCCACAAGTTCGCCCCATTTTCCTTTATCCCAGTGGATGACAGAGGGCGCATAACAGTAAACGCAGGCGTGAGCGCAGCCCCTATATGGATTGAGGGCATAATCCAGACCCGGAAGCTGTGAGGGGGACAGGGCGGTTTTAACTTTTATTTCTTTTATCATCCAAAGAAATCCTCAAGCCCGCGCTGGAACAGGGTCTCCTTCAGTACCGTGCTCTCCTTTATCCATCTCCCTTTCGGTATAACGAGCCTGGTCGAGATATACTCAAAAGCCTCGTTCATTGAAACGCAGTTCCTGGGCGCGGTCTTGAGCGCAGCCCTCACGTTCTCCCTTACATTCCACACACCCACAGGCATTATATAACCGGGATGCG
>JBDROC010000107.1:0-2401 GCA_043810475.1 Methanobacteriota archaeon
ACAGAGAAAGGTCTTACAAAAATCCCTTCCAACATCCAGGATTTTGTTACCTTTGATGTCCTCCCAAGGAAGGACAGGCTGCTGCTTTCCCAGTCACTCACAAAGGCGCTCACGCTGAATGCTTTTGGAATGCTTGACGGCAGCCAGTCAGTATATGATTTCCTGCCAAAAGGGCTGTCGAACGACACCCTTGATTTTGTTGATGCCATCGCTCCGTTCCTTTCAGGCAAATCCATGAAAGAAACTTCGGTCAACCGTATTCTTTTTGGAAGCAGTTTTGTGAGGGACAGCGTTTCAGAGGACATCTTCAAAGACGAACCCGTGACAAATGGGAATTCATATACGTCCACTATCACAGGTATGCTGTCGAAATACCAGCTTACTGCGCGTCTTTCAACCCTGGGAAGACTGGCTACCAACAGGGTGGCTTATGCTCAGGCATACCCGCGTGGAGGGCTCAAATCCCTTCTGAATTCAGTCCTGTATTCGATGCCTTCAAATGTCAGTATTATTACGGGGGCACATGTGCGCGAGATACTCACCCTTGACGGGATAACAACCGGAGTTGCAACAGATACTGATACTTATACTACGGATGCAGTTGTGTACTCGGGTTTTGTAAAAACCCTCCCCTCTCTTGTACCGCTGCCCTCAGATTTTAAAGAGAACATATCACGCATAGAGCAGACATTGAGCCTCACGATATGGCTTGGCTTGAGCGAGAAAATGAAGGAATTTGATTATATGGGTTCTGAGGTATGGTTCAAGAATGGCGCGTACTGGGCGATGCCGATCAGTAATTATGATCCAGCTATCGCTCCGAAAGGCAAGCAGTTGGTAGGGTTCACGTTCATTATTGATGATAAGAAGAACATTGAAAGCGAAAAGAAGCGCGCGCTTGAAATAATAATGAGGGCTATTCCAGGGATCGATAAGAATATCGAGATGACGCATTACCAGACAACCATTCCTGAGAAAGCCGCTGTCACCATAAACGGTTTTATTGCCAGTCAGCGTTCACCGATCAAAAACCTCTATCTTGCAGGGACAGATACGGATAACCGGAGCATGGGAGTCACAAGGGCGGCATATTCAGTACTTGAACTCCTCAAAGTGATGAAAGAGGATAAAAAACTCTGAGCCTGCTATTTCTTTTCCCTGTTCTTCGTATAATCTGAAAAACCGGAACTCAAAACAATAATCACCCCGGAAGTAAAGATCAGGAAGCCAAGAAGTTTCGGATTTGAGTACTGATCTTTCAGAATAAGCAGAATGCCAGCATGCAGCACCAATAGTCCAAGAATGAATGATATTATCTCTTTATATTTCGGGTAAAGGACAAAAAATACAATGCCTGCGATCCATGTTCCGATGCCAAAGTATTCAAAAGAGAAGTCGCTTCTTTTGGGGTCAATGCTACTGAAGTATAGCCCTGCGATGAGAAATATGGCGCCGAGAAGCCCTACAAAAACGATTTTTTTACGGTTCATTTCAATCCTATCGTCATCCTCTATTATGTTCATTATATTAATCTTTCCTGAATTAAAATCTTGAACTTATTAATACTTTGAAAGCATTCAAGACATCTAATTGATATGAAAAAGATAATAGGCGCCTCGTCCTTTGCCTCGTCGTTACCTGAACTGGAAAAAGAGGTAAAGAGCGTTGAACTTTATATTCCGAAGCTGCGGTTGTACGATGGAGGTAATTTGATAAAAGAGCGAGTGGATGAACTGCACGACCTTCTTTCCACAGGCAGGGTGCTTACCAGCATGCATGCGCCTTACTACGGGGATTCGCCCAATTACCCAGCGGAGCTCATGGTGGATACGTCTCATATGGGCTCTATGCAATGGCGGCTCATGGAGGAAAGCATAAGCCTTGCCTCTGAGTTCGGATGCAGTGTCCTTGTGGTACATCCGGGAAAAATATCTGGCGACAGGGAAAAGAACTTCAGGCGCATGGTCGAAAACCTCAAAAAGCTCACCGTTGAAGCCGAGAACCGCGGTATTATCCTGGGACTTGAGAACAAGGAAGGGACTGACCCCACGAACCTGTGCTGCACAGTTGAAGAGCATCTGCGCGCGATAAGGGAGGTGGATTCAGCCTTTTTGAAAGCTACTTTCGACATCGGGCATGCCAACCTTACATGCGGTGGGGATATGGGGAAATTGCGGGATTTTGTAAAAAAATTGAATGGTCATGCGGTGCACGTTCATGTACACGATAATAATGGGGTGTTTGCAGAGAGTTACTTTGGCGACCTGCACGGCGCGCCAGGGGATGGAAATATTGATTTCTCGGTTCTGAGGGACCTGGACTTCAAGGGAGTTTACAACCTTGAGGTTTTTTCGATGGAGGCAGTGCGCACTGGAAAGAGCGTGCTTGAGAGCCTGTGATG
>JBDROC010000108.1:0-3073 GCA_043810475.1 Methanobacteriota archaeon
TATGACTGAGGAGTTATGTATCGTTCCTGACACAAGTGTTATCATCGACGGGAGAATAACGGCGAAATTAAAAGCGGGTGAATATAATGATGCCACCGTTTTCATCGCCGAGGCGCTCGTGGCAGAGCTTGAAGCCCAGGCGAATAAGGGGAGAGAAACGGGTTTCAAGGGACTTGAAGAACTAAAAGAACTGAGCGAGATGGCAAAAAGAGGGGAGATCAGGATCGAGTTCACAGGGAAGCGACCTTCACTTGAGCAGATAAAACTCGCATCCTCAGGCGAGATAGACTCCATTATACGCGCGGTCGCGGTGGAGAAAAAAGCACTATTCATTACAAGCGACAAGGTTCAGGCAGAAGTGGCGCGTGCAAAGGGACTGAATGTGGAATATATGTATCCAGTGCAGGAAGAGCTGAATGAACTTCTCATCAGCGATTTTTTCTCAGATGACACTCTCTCGGTCCACCTCAAGGTCAATGTACCGCCCATGGCAAAGAGGGGAACGATAGGAAACCAGAAACTTGTCAGGATAAGGAATGAACCCTGCACAGATGAAGAGCTTCATGCCATAGCCAGGGAATTTCATATAAGAACAAAACGCGACCCTGATGCGTATCTGGAGATCGATTATACTGGAGCGACGGTATTCCAGATAGGCTCCATGCGCATAGCTGTGGCGCAACCCCCCTTCTCTGACGGAATGGAGATAACTGCTGTAAGACCTATTGCGATCGTGCGCCTTGATGATTACAGGATGGGAAAGGAACTCAAGGACAGGATCGTGGAAAGACAGCGCGGGATCCTTGTGGCTGGACCGCCAGGCGCGGGAAAATCCACTTTTGCCGCGAGCATAGCCGAATTCCTTTACAGGCAGAACTTTATCGTGAAAACTATGGAGTCGCCCCGGGACCTTCAGGTGCCAGATGCCATAACCCAGTATGCTCCCCTTGAGCGCGACATGGAAAAGACGGCAGATATCATGCTGCTTGTGAGACCCGATTATACCATCTACGACGAGGTCAGGAAGACAAAAGACTTCCATGTTTTCGCCGATATGAGAATGGCAGGCGTGGGCATGATTGGCGTGGTACATGCAACGAGGGCGGTGGATGCTATCCAGAGACTTATCGGTCGCGTTGAGCTGGGGATAATCCCGCAGGTCGTGGATACAGTGGTCTTTATTGAAAAAGGAGAGGTTGCAAAGGTGTACGATATTGCGTTCACGGTAAAAGTGCCTCACGGTATGGTTGAGCAGGACCTTGCCCGTCCTGTGATAACCGTAGCGGATTTTGAAACACGGAACGCGGAGTATGAGATATATACATACGGCGAGCAGGTCGTGGTCATGCCGGTCGGCGAAACAGAAGGGAGGCGTTCCGGCATGTGGGCTCTTGCTGGCAGGGAAATACGCAAAGAGATGCAAAAATATACACACAGTATGGTGGATGTCGAGGTGGTTTCAGATACAAGCGCTACTGTGTACATGGACGAGGAAGATATTGCTGGAGTTATCGGGAAAGCGGGAAAGAACATAGACATTATCGAGAAAAAACTTGGGGTACATCTTGATATAAGGGAAAGAAAAGCAGGCAGGGAAAAAGTAAAAAAGCCGGAAAAAAGCGAGATATCAAGTTTTGCTCCCATGGTTGAGCGCTCAAAGAAGCACATACTGCTCCACGTCGCAAAACTCACAGGCGAGACAGTAGATGTGTACATCGGAGATGATTATCTTTTGACAGCGACCGTTGGGCGCAAAGGGGACGTGAAGATCGGCAAGGAAACAGAAGAAGCGCAAAGAATAATGAAAAATATTTCGCTTGTAATGATCAGGAAAAGCGAAATGCAGTGACATTACAATTTTCGGGAGATTATTTATTAAAGTATAGCATTTTAACTTGATTATGAAATGCCAGCGGTGCAGCAAGAGCGCTGTGATCTATCAAAAATACTCAAACACCCATCTGTGCAGGACGCATTTTATTACTGATGTGGAAAGAAAGATAAAGCGCGATATCCGTAAATTTAAGATGGTGCAAAAAGGGGACAGGATAGCAGTAGCGTTAAGCGGCGGGAAGGACAGCATAGTTCTTCTTTATGTTCTGCATAAGATATTCAAGGATAGAAAAGATCTGGAACTTTCTGCCATCACGATAGATGAAGGAATAAAAGGATACCGTGAGAACACACTTGAACATGCGGTAAAGCTGACCCGCGACCTTGGCATCCAGCACACCATAAGGTCGTTCAAGGAAGGATTCGGCGTCACTCTTGATGAGCTTACAACGAGAAAAGAACACGCTGCATGCACCCTTTGCGGTGTGCTTCGGAAAAACCTGCTCAATAAAACCGCAAGGGAGCTTGGCGCTATTAAACTTGCTATCGGTCATAACCTTGACGATGAGTCGCAGACAATTCTCATGAACTATCTGCGAGGTGACATGGATAGGTTAAAAAGGATGCTTCCGAACGTTAAACAACCAGGTCTTGTCATGAGGATAAAACCGCTTCGAAGCATCCCGGAAAAAGAGGTAGCTCTTTACGGATTCTTAAACCACCTGCCTGTAAGCATGGACGAATGCCCCTACGCTGGGGAAGCTTTGCGGAATGAGATACGCGAGATGCTCAACAACTATGAGGTAAAACATCCAGGTACGAAATACTCCCTTCTTGGAGGATATGAAACTATCTCAGAAGCTCTTCGTTCCCCTGATAATCAGATAGCAGTATGCAGGATATGCGGTGAACCGGGGAGTGATGATATTTGCAAGACCTGCAAACTGCTAGGAAAAAATTGAGCGATGCCACATCCTCATTGCGGCATCGCAAATTTTTCAGTTTCTCTCCTTCTTATTTTTTATTGCAACAGCCAGTACAGCAAGCAGCAGCGTCATGATTCCAGATAGAAAGTCAAATCCTGGTATGTCCGCAGCAGCTCCAGGCTTTCCTTTGAGAATATTATCAGCCTTGACCCCGGCTTTATGTATCAATTCCTCTGCATACCTGGGGTTATGTTCTCCCTTGCTCCTGTCGGCTTCTACAAACTGCATATTGAACAGTGATTCGTTTAATACAC
>JBDROC010000109.1:0-2362 GCA_043810475.1 Methanobacteriota archaeon
TGCTCTCAGAACAACCCAATATAAAAAAGGCTTGCCATACAAAGGCGAGCCGATCGCTTAACGTGTTGAAGAAAAGTGAAAAAGGACTGCTGATACTCATTCGGCAGTCCTTTTTTTGGAGAAGATATCTTTCCCAGCAGTCATAGTGAATAATTGCAGTCAGGTTTGTTGCTGATAATAGATAATGTCCTCGAGCGTTATCTTGCCTTTTGATAGCCCCAGCCGCATAGCTGGGGTTTGTTTGTTCTTTCCCACTTCCACGAGAGGCGGCAAATTGTTAAAACGTCCGATTTTTGACCCTTTTTCGACCTTAGAGATAGCTTTTTGGCATCAAAAAGGCGGTTCTAATGGTCAAGGGGTCAAAGGGGTTAAAGGGGTCAAGGGAAAAAAAGAGAGTAATAAGACGTGGGGTCAGGCCTGCGATATTGCAATTTGAAGAGTTCTAGATTGTCAGTAGATTGTCAGCATTGGGTCAGGCAATCGTAATAAAGTATTTTTTCTCCCTTTCTTGATCAAACCTTCCTTCAACCTCTCTATGGTTTTCATGAGATGCTCGTCTTTAGGAATTTTATTCTCAAGTTGGATGATCGACTGACTTATCCTCATTGGGCTCCGCTGAAAATGCTGGGCTACATCCATTACCAAGAGCAAAAATGGCAGCATTCTTTGCGAAGGCATTTCCGGGGAGAAAGTAAGAAGATATCTCTCCAATTTGACAAACTTATATTTTTTGAGTAATTTTAGATTGAGGAGGGATCATAAGAATGAGAGAAGCATTGAGATATTTAAATAATGCAAGAGAGATATTAAAATCTGTCTTTGCTATTAACTGGACAGCCGGTGGCAACACGACCACGTACATCTACGACTTCGTTGAAGATGCAGTTGGTACGGCAGCCGTTGCTACAGAATTGACGCTGGTAGGTGTTGTTACCCATGCGGCGACCTCAATCCTCGCGGCTGGTGACTTGACCTAAGAATCAATAGGGGACAGAACCCGACTCTTCGGCCAAGTCCCCTAGCCCTCAAAACATCGAGGGTGCAGTAAATCCAAAACCCCGTCTCTCACCAAGGAGGCGGGGTCTTTGTTTGATTAAATTCGAGAAGAAAGGTGTCAGGCCTGTAACAGAAGACTCATTGACAGCAGAAGTAGAATAAGAGATAATCACTCAGAAAATGGCATTTATGAGCGATCCCCGTTGCAAAGCAATATTGTCATTGTTTTACGGTAAAGATGTTACCGCCAAGGGAAGGAGGGACCATGGCTTTCGATCTATCCAAAATTGAAAGAATTGTTCAACTGGCAAGGACCTATGGTGCAACGCGGCTGATCCTCTTCGGTAGCGCCATGGACACGCCTCAGACAGCCCGCGACGTTGATATCGCCTGTGACGGCGTGCCGGGGTGGAAGCTCTTCGAACTGGCGGCGAAAATTGAAGACGAATTGGACATCCCTTTTGATATCATCCCTCTGACTCCCGCCACTCGTTTCACTCAAAACATCGAGAAAAAAGGGAAGGTTCTCCTATGACCTCGGAAGAACTGAGGGAAGAAATCGCCATCGAACTTGAGAATATCGAGACGGTATTGTGCGAACTATCCACTCTTCACGAAGATGCCAAAGGAAGAGAGGTATCGGTCCGTGAAAAAACAGCGGCGGCGGCATTCCTGGCGCAATTTTACAGTGGCATTGAAAATATTCTGAAGCGGATCAGCCGTTACAGCAATGTGCCCTTGCCTTCAGGGGAAATATGGCATGTCGAGCTCTTCAGGCGATTCTGCGAACCCCCCTTCCCTTCATTGCCCGTTCTCTTTGACGAATCCCTATCATCCGACTTGGCGCCCTACCGGAAATTCCGCCACGTGGTGCATCACGGCTATGGGTTTCAGTTGAACTGGGAACGCATGGCAGAGGGGATAGAGCATGTGAATGACATTTACCAGCGCCTGAAAAAAAGGATCGAAGATTATCTGGAGTCTCTTTGATCTGATTTCTCCGTTTTCGGCTGAAAATATTTCCACCGAGGCTACCCCCTTCCCTTGCCGCTTCACCCACCTCCCCACATCCTGCAGAAAATCCAAATAAAACAAATGCCATGGAAGTTCTTACAGATTTTAACAAAACCATTGATCTTGAACCGACAAATGCCGAGGCATATTATGAGCGGGGATTGCTTCACTCATTCATTATCAATAACGAAAACGCACGCGCGGATATGAAAACAGCAGCCAATCTCGGCCACAAAGGAGCTCAAAAATGGCTTGCTCCCGACCAGGAAGAAAAAGGCAAAGAATAAGGAAAGCAAGGATTTCACTACGAAGGGCGAAAGCCGTAGAATCTTATCTTAAAGTTAAACACGGC
>JBDROC010000110.1:0-4412 GCA_043810475.1 Methanobacteriota archaeon
TCCCGCAATTCCTGGTATTCTGCGCAGTCCTGTTCCTTCTGGTTCATTATCATCTGGATAGGACATTTGACATCGTTGCAGTATTCTCTTCTCTTATACTCTACAAATCCCTCATTTGGCATAATCACAAAGATGATTCCGGATACTTAAAATTAACGGAATTGCCTAATCGTAAGTTTTAAGACTTGATAAATCAGAACTATGTTATTCAATAAGATTCTATATTATCAAAAAAGCATATACAGGCCCTGGCATTAAGTCCGGGGTTTGTGACGTTATTTGCGGTGAGCAATCTATACAGTAGATGATAGCACCTGAAAATCGATACATATATTGAACTGGTACGGAGCGTATGGTCTAACTATCCTTTTATCCAGGGGGACTATCTGCAAGCCTGAAAGACCTGCCACGGCTTCAATTCTTTTTAAAATACCATCAAAAAGGTCATTTTCATGGGCTATGGCATAAAAATGGATGATCCCTCCGTTTTTTAAAACCCCGAACGCTGCGTCCAGGAACTCGATAGCGCTGTGCGGCAGGTTCATAATAACATGGTCAGCCCCGGATATCTCTTTTACTGCGTCTCTGGCATCTCCTTCAATTATCTTAACATTCCCGACTCTATTGAGTTTCACGTTTTCCTTCAGGTACCTGACAGCATCGGGGTTCTTATCAATAGCGATAACATGCGCCCCGGGAGATCTTTTAGCTATAAGGATGGAAAAAGGTCCAACCCCTGCGAACATATCCACGACAATTTCGCCATCATGTATCTTGTCTGCGATCCTTGCCCTTTCTGTCGAGAGACGGGGTGTAAAATATACTCTGGACAGGTCAATCAGGTATCTGCATTTGTTCTCCCTGTACAGTGTCTCGGTCCGTCTCTCTCCTGCAAGTATGGATACGCTTCTCGTCCTGTACTCACCGGTGACAGAAGTTTCTGCCTGGAGAACGGTCTTTATCCTGTTCTGCTTAAGCAGGACTTGCGCGACCCTTTGAGCCTGTGCCTGCTGCCTGTCAATTATCGCGATATCACCGATATGTTCGTAAGCCGTGGAAAATCCCAGTATCTCTGCAGGTGAACGCTCAATTATTACGTCTTCAAAATCTCCAATTCCCATTTCATAACCTTCGATATGCTTGAGTACAGGTATCAACAGATCGTCATTTTCTGTTCTTATCTTCAGGTTCTTATCTACAACCCCGAGTTCGATAAGTTCCCTCCTCGTCTGTTCTCCTCTATTTTTAGAAGCTCTTATGTATTTTGATTCCATATTTTATTTTCATGGTTCCCGGTTAGCGCGCTTAAAGTTTATAGTTTATCATAGTAAAACTTACAAACACAGACGCCTATTAAGTGATGTGCTCACTTTTATAGGACTCGGACTAAATGATGAGAAAGACATCACAGTAAAGGGACTGGAAGCTGTAAGAAAAGCTGATATCGTGTATGCAGAATTCTATACTTCTCACCTGATGGGAACGACCATCGATGAAATGGAAAAGTTCTTTGGCAAAAAAATCAATGTGCTGTCACGTGAAGATGTCGAACTGACACCGGCATGGCTATCTCAGGGAAAAGAGAAAAACGTGGTTTTTCTGACTGGCGGGGATGCAATGGTAGCGACAACACATATCGACCTTCGCCTTCGTGCAAGAGACATGGGAATAGATACATCTATCATTCATGCTCCATCCATCTCATCAGCGGTCTCAGGCTTGAGCGGACTTCAGAATTACAGGTTTGGAAAATCCACCACAATTCCGTTCCCTTATGAACGAAAAAATAAGGTCATCATTTCAGAAGCGCCCTACGACGTCATAAAAATGAACAAGAAAAATAATCTTCATACGCTGGTTTTTCTTGACATTGTTGAGCCGGAAAAACGTTTTATGAACATAGAAACAGCTATATCCATACTTTTAGGGCTGGAAGAAAGGCGTGGCGAGGGTGTGCTTATGAACACACTTGGAGTAGGTATAGCAAGGGCAGGGAGCAAGTCATCTGTTGTCCATGCTGATTATCTTCCAGAATTAAAAAAACACGATTTCGGAGCGCCGCTGCACATCCTTATTATTCCTGCCCAGCTTCATTTTATTGAAGCTGAGGCACTTGTAAAACTGTGCGGCGCCCCTTCTGAGATTATGAAATAGATTATTTCAACTTTCTTTTTTCTTTTGCAAGCTTCTTTTTGGCTTCTCCGCTACCTGAAGCTGCTATTTTTTCAAGCTCTGCTAATTTTTCCTTACGATCCTTTTGTTTTTTCTCCATAATCTTTTTAGACATTGCCATAGTCTTATATATTCGGAATTGAAAGTATTTAAAATAATGTCTACGGTGGAATTATTTCTTTAAACGGATCCGGGATATAACCCTTTTTTCCGGTATCTTATATGCCCACCTGTTGAAACTGTTTATATACAATATTTCTCCGCGATGGGTTTTTTCTATATACCGTATATCTCCTTTTTGTACTTCACCTGATTCGAGTTTGAATTTTACTACGTCGCCTTTAGAATATTTCATAGATTTAGCCTCTCCTTTTTAAAATACTGTTTGGTTGTCTTAGTTTCAATTCAAATGTTAATGTCCATCATTATAATAACAATAATGTCCATCATTTTAAAATGATTTTTCTACTAAATAAATGTTTCGGAATATTTTATCATTGTTTTTTCGTATCCTTCTTCAAATCATTGAGAAATTAACTGAGGAAGTTCAAGCATTAAAAGCAGAATTGGGGGAATGCCTTTAGATTCTATAGGAATAACCAATTATTTTGAAGAGGATACTAATAATCCTCAATTATTAGCTCATTTCTCCCCCAGTTCTGCCCTGATAACTTTCATTACCCCGCAATCCCTCATCCACACCACCTCAGTCTCCAATAAATTGATCCTCTTCTTATAATACGGCGCATCCAGCACCAGTGTCTCATACTCCCCGCCCTCCCCGGCAAGATGCACCCTGTACTTCCTGTTAAGCTCCATCAGGTCACTGATCAGCCTGTCATCAAACTTCCTGCCGAGCCATGACTCATCCATCCCCCCTGCTGCTACCTTGATCATCCTTATATCCATCAATTTGATCATCTCGCGAAGGATAGCTTCAGGTTCCTTGTGCCACAAAGGCGCATACATCGTAAGTCCGAGTTCATCGCATATGCGCTGCACGCGCGAAGCCTGATATTCAGATGCAATGGCGCCAACTGCAACGCCATCAACTTTCACGCGGCTGAGTGCTTCTTTCAGGTCTTCAAGTTCCTTTTCCTTCTCACCCGATGAAGGCGCACAAGTCAGGGGGATCCCGCATGCCTCTGAAATAAGATGTGTAAGATGGATGTTCGCAGAATGGAACATAAAAGAGTCTTCATTCTCGGGCACTATTGTTATCAGGTCTGTTACCATATGACCTTCCTGGATTGCTTTGTGTATCGCAAAAGACGAATCCTTACCACCAGAGATGAGCGCAGCAAGTTTCATTCTTCTTAAACGGGTTTTTTCTTCTTTTCCTTTTTCTCTTTCCCGCCCTCGAACTCCTCAACGTCCACAACATCAAGCGGAGTGTCCTTCAAGGCTTTACCGATCGTGGATTTTGCTATCCTTGCGGCATGCTCCTCGCTTTCCGCATCATAAACTTTCATCTCGAGCAGTATGCCCACAAGCGCATAGCCTGCAGCCATAAAGACGCTGTCAAAAGCCTCCCCGCACGCAGGGCAGTTTGTTGAGCCAACCTCGATCTCAACGAAATTCAGGTCTGGATTGAGCTTTTTTCCTACTTCTGATATTGCAATGTTCATTGCGTCCTCGACGCTATCCACGCTCTTCACAAGCCAGGCGGCTTCCAGTGTAACAATATAATTTGTCATTTTATTCCTCTCTTAGATCGTAAACAGATTCTCATCACTAACTTTGAACACACCGAGTTTAACACCTGCATCAAGCCAGGCGTGCCCGTAACTGAAACACGCAAGGGCATTCACTTTGTCCCCCTGCTCAAGGAAGAACCTGCCGTCATCATAATATGCCCGAGCCATCGTGGAAAAATCATCCGCGACTTTTCTCAAATGAGTCATATCCTGCGGCGCAACTTCAAATGCCAACAATGCTCTGCTTAACAGGTCCTCATATCTTTTTACTTTCTCATCAAGAACAGCAGGTTGTTTCATTTACATGTATAATACTGGCGCAGATATGTAAAGGTTGTTGTAAATAAAAATAAATAAAAAAGGTAGAGGATTATATGATTTTGGATAGGATAGGAAGTGAATCATAATTGTTATTTATCCTCTACTGTTGTTAATCTTGTTCCCCTATATAATAGGATTTTCCCAGATTTATACCCAAATTCATTCCAAATCATGCAGCATACGTTAAATATTACGACTGCTCAAATGGATTACCCACACTTG
>JBDROC010000111.1:0-12956 GCA_043810475.1 Methanobacteriota archaeon
CTTCACCGCAATCGTGAATACCCTGCCATTTATCTTTATTTCAACCTTATCCATCTCCCTCTGAGCGATCAGCCTGTGCTTCACAGGTATTATCCTGATCCCCAGCGAACCTGTCTCCTCTATCATTTTTCTTGCAAGAGCCTGCGAATCCTCAGGCTTTGCAATCACCTGTATGATGCTGCCGCTTCGCCCTTTTTTCATGGTGGCAGGTATAATGGATACGTCCCTTGCCCCTGCTGCGAGAAGCTCGTCTATCAGGTTCCCTAGCACCTGACCCGTTACATCGTCCACGTTGGTCTCAAGCATCTCTATGCTGTCTGATATGAGAGCCTCGTCAATTTCACCTTCGATCACCCGCAGGACATTGGGAACCGCGCTGTCCTTGCTTCCTGCCCCGTAGCCTATCCTTTTTGCTGTCATCCCGGGACATGCGCCCTTCTCGCTCACGAAATGAGCAAGCAGCGCCGCGCCGGTGGGCGTGAGTAATTCACCCTCCACCGGACCAGGTTTCCAGGGCAAAGAATACTCCTTTAATAACTCAAGCGCTGCAGGCGCAGGCACAGGGAATTTCCCATGTGAGAACTCGATGAATCCTTCACCTACAGATATAGGGGTGCAATAAATGCGGTGATCCTTGAGTCCGAGGTCATGAAATGCAGTACATGCTCCTATGATGTCAGCGATCGCATCCTCCTGCCCAAGTTCATGGAAATGTAGTTTTTCAAGCGGTATGCCGTGGATTTTGGACTCGGCTTTGCCAAGGATATTGAAGACAGAGACCGCATCCATTATTACCTCTTTTGGAAGGTTAAGAGAACTTATCCTCTCAATTATTTTAGAAAACCTAAGGCTGCCATCTTTTTTCGTGGAAACATTCACCTGGCAGGCAGCAATTCCCCTTTTGGTGGTTTTCGTTATTTTTACTTCCACAGAAGCAGCCAGTTCCATGGCTTCCCTTACTCTGACAGCATCAGCTCCAAGACTAATTAGACATGCTATTGTCATATCTCCTGAAGCACCTGAAAATGGATCAAACAGAATTGCTTTCATTTTATACCTCTTAATATACATTAAGTTGAAATTAATTTTTCCTATAACATCAAATCAAATGTCAAAGATGACGAAATTGTCAAGTTAATGATGTACAGAGATGGCGCATGGATCGATGTGAGGACAGAGAAACTGAGCGAAGGCACCTATAAAGCATACACTCAGGGGTTCGGAAGCTTCGCTATCGCAAAAACACTGGCGCCAACAACGACTCCATCAGTTACTACATCTCCTGTGCCTGGTGAACCTGATGAACAAGAACCTGTAAATCTTGTACTAATTATTGGTGTGTTCATTGTGATCGCGATCGGTGTAATATATTATTTGAAAACAAGATGGGGGATAGATAATTAAAAGTATCTGAAATCCTTTATCAGGGGTTCATGAAAGCAAAACTAAGGGGACATCATCTCATCTGCCTTAATTTTTTCAGGGGAGAGGGCTATTCAGAGGAGTTTATCAGGAATATTTATTCTGTTATCGCAAAGGAGAGCATAGAAATAGTCAAAGGACCGGATGATATCTGTGCCATGTGTCCGTATTTGAAGGGAGACATTTGTTCAAGTGCGGAATTCACCGATGAAATGATACAGCATCAGGACAGGGAAGCCCTGAAGCTGCTTGAATTCAAGCCTGGAATGAGGGTCGATTGGAAGATGATAGCCGATAAACTTCCGGGTATTATCGAGGTGTGGAAGGCTCAATTTTGTGGTGGGTGCAGATACAGGAAGGTATGTTTTGGGTGAAATACACATCCGTATCTTTTTAATCTCAGCCCAATATTATGACTTATCATGCATATCCCCGAACTCCTCGCCCCGGTCGGCAGCAAAGAATCCCTGATCGCAGCAGTCGAGAACGGCGCCGACGCCGTGTACTTCGGCGGCACACTTTTTTCTGCGCGCCAGTACGCCTCGAATTTTGACCGCGAGGAGCTTGAATGGGCTATCGATTACACGCATGCAAGAGGCGTCAAAGCATACGTGACCGTGAACACATTAATTAAGGACGCCGAGCTTGAAGAAGCTGCCGACTATCTACAGTTCCTATGCAATGCAGGCGCGGACGCTGTTATAGTGCAGGATATCGGCATTCTGAAATTATTGCGCGAACACATTCCGAATTTGCCAGTTCACGCCAGCACACAGATGACGATCCATAATGCAGAAGGCGTAAAGTTCCTGCAGGACATGGGAGTGAAGCGCGTGGTTCTCGCACGTGAGATGTCACTTGATGAAATAAAACGGATCAAATCCGAAACCGGTATGGAAATTGAGACTTTTATCCATGGCGCCCTGTGTTTCTCATATTCTGGACAGTGCCTCTTAAGCAGCATGATAGGCGGTAGGAGCGGAAACCGCGGATACTGTGCCCAGCCGTGCAGGAAGAGATATCGGGTGGACGATGTTGAGGGATATCTCCTGAGCCCGAAAGACCTTAACATGAGCGAACATATCCCTGCTCTGATCGAAGCAGGTATCGATTCATTCAAGATAGAAGGGCGGATGAAGCGGTCTGAATACGTTGCTGGCGTAGTACGGGTTTACCGCAGGCTTATCGACAGGTATGTTGAGGCACCTTCCAGGTTCCGGGTAACAGATGAGGAAAAACACACGCTTCGGCAGTTGTTCAACAGGGGGTTCACTACCGGGTACTTTTTCGGGAATCCCGGCAGTGAATTGATGAGCGGGAAGCACCCTCATAACACGGGGACTGAACTTGGAAAAGTGGTTGATTACGAGCCGTGGAAAAAGCTGGCAACAATATATCTTAAAGCTCAGCTAAGAACAGGGGACGGTATCGGTATTGGGGCAAGAGAGACTGGAGTTACCGTAGCGAGTATGTTTTCCGATAATAAAAACGTGAGAGCGGCAGATCCCGGCTCCACTGTGAGAGTGCCAATGGAGTATGAAGTTAAATCAGGCGATGAGGTTTTCAAGACTTACGATTTTCAACTTATGGCTTCGCTGGAAGTGAAAAATACCAGAAAGATCCATGTAAATATGTCATTTAGAGCACATATTGATGAGCCTGTTGAACTATGGATCAGCGATGGGGAAAATGAAATCAGGATGCAGGGCGGAAGCGTTTGTATTGCAGAAAGAAGCCCAATATCAAAAAACGCGATATCAGAGCAGTTAAAAAAGCTCGGCAGCACCATTTTTGAACTGCGTGAGATAGGGTTTGAAATAGATGAGAACATCTTCATACCAGTTTCAGAGATCAACTCTCTTCGCAGAGAAGTGATTGATAGACTTATGCAGGTACGCACTCAACGGTGGAAACGGCAATGCAGCAAACCAATTATTTCGTACGGGCAGAAGCTCGTTAAACCAGGAAGTTCGATTTTATCTGTAAATACGGGCTCCATTGGAGCATTTGAGGCTGCGGTTGACGGCGGCGCGGATGAGGTCTATTTCGGCGGTGATCTGTTCGAAAATAATAAACCGCAGATGAAACGCAGATTTGTTGAAACGGATTACTACCGTTACGTAATTGAATACGGACAGAAAAAAGGAGTTAAAGTATTTTTCAGTACACCGAGGATTGTTAAAAATATCAATGAGTTCTCGGATTTTTTTTCACCGCAAAGAACGCAAAGGTCGCAAAGCGAATTAGCTCCTGACGGTTTCGTTGTTGCCAACCCCGGCGTACTACATCACCTGCGCAGCCTGGATTCAATAACGCCGATAGTCCTTGATCATCCCTTCAATATATTCAACAGGCTGACAATGGAATATCTTTTAAGAAACAGTCAGAGGGTAACCCTCTCACCTGAACTCACGCTGAAAGAAATAAGAAACCTGACATCTTACGGCTCGACTGAATGCATCGTGCACGGCAATTTTCCGCTCATGGTCTCTGAGCATGACCTTGCTGGGGGTCTGTTTCCCGGTGGCTCAGGCAAAGTCTGCGTGAAAGATGAAAAGGGTTTTGTCTTTCCAGTAAAAACCGATTTGCAGGAAAGAACATATATCATGAACTCGCGCGAGCTTTGCATGATTGAACATATGCCAGACCTTATAAAAGCAGGAGTTGATTGCCTGAGGATAGAAGCAGGAACGTATGACAGGGAAAAGACGGAAATGATAACAAGGGCTTACAGGGATGCAATAGATGATTGTGGTGTTGAAATGAAATGCAGTGAAATTGGAGAATATACGACGGGTCATTATTTCAGAGGTGTGCTGTGAAGATATTTTTTGCAGGTTCGATTCGAGGCGGGCGCCAGTTGATGCCCACGTACCAGTATATCATCCGCTTCCTGAAATCCAGGAATTACACCGTCATCAGCGAGCATGTGGCTGCTGAAGGTCTTAAAAAAGTGGAGGCTAAAATGACAGAGCAGGAGATCTACGAAAAAGACGCGAACTGGATAGAAGAAAGCGATTGCGTTGTGGCTGAGATCACAGTTCCATCAATTGGTGTTGGATATGAGATATGCCATGCAGTTAAGCATAAAAAACCTGTGCTATGCCTGTATGAAACTGGAGCTAATGCATCAGCAATGGTGCTTGGAAATACAACCGGGTATGTAACTTCAAGCTCGTATTCAGATAAAAAACAGCTCGAAGAAATAATGTTGGAATTTCTTGAAAAGAATGAATAAATTCAAGATGTCTGCTTCAGCGCGTATCCCAGACCTATCGTGTATATGGGCATGGAGAGATGGCGAAAGTTTCTATGTTACTCTCAGTTATCGGGTTCATTTAACTCCCATTATTAGCGGTAAGCAGAAAAGGAGCGAAATCCCTGAGATCAAAAACGATATAACCCATACCCTTTAATTTTTCTTTATCCTTAATCTCCTTTGCGATAATGCCATATCTAACTTTTCGCCGGGCATTATACCAGTTCACAAGAGTTGCTTTTCGCTTTAATTCAGCCAATATGATCTCCACATCATTTGAATCCAATGAACTCCACTTACATTCGAAAAAAGATATTTCCTTTCTCTCCTTGTTTAAAGTAATTATGTCTATCTCTTCAGTTTTATGCCACCACCTGCCTATATCCATAAATTCAAAAGGAAGCATTCCTTTTCGGTTCATTTCTATCAAAAATTCGACTGACTGTTTTTCAAATGCCTTGCCGAAATAAGAATTAATATCTTTCATGATCAATTCAAATGCCTTCTCAGGGTTGATTTCCAGCAATCGTGAATTCTTGTAAATGAACCTGAACCAGAAATTAAAAAAATTATCCAGAAGGAAATATCTGGTGTCTCTGGTTCGGCTCATTATCACAGGTTTTTCCCGGATTACTATCTCATAATTATTTACAAGCTCGTGAAGGTATTTTGATACTGCGCCTGGCTGCAAACCTGTATAATCTGAAATCTCCTTTGGAGTTGCATTTCCAGATGAAATTGCTTCAAGTATCGAGAAATAGCTCCTGTGCTCAGAACCAAACTCAAGTGTCAGAATATTTTTTCCTTCCTCTGTCAGTATCTTTGTGTCAATAAATAATTTTTTAAAAGTCTCTACCGGGTCATCGGTTCCCATCTGTCCGGCAAGAAGAAGATATTTGGGAACACCACCGAATATGAAATAAAACTTTGAAGCATCCTCAATTTCTAAATTAAAAAAAGCCTTCAGGAACGTAAAACTATCAAAAAAATTAAATGGTTTGATATTGAAAAGCATCGTAGCTCTTCCAAATAGCGGTTCTTTAGTGTCTTTGAATATTTTCTTTATCATTCCGACATACGAACCTATTATCAGGAACATATGCTTCGATTCAGCATGATTTATGTCCCAATATTTCTGGAATTTTGAAAAAATTCCAGGATTGACTTTGCTCAGATTCTGGAATTCATCGAATACCACGATCAATTTCTCTCTTTGCTCAAAGATCAGATTGAAGAAATCATCCCAACTATCAACCCGCGGTCTTATTTTGAGTATATCTCCAAGCGACTCTTCGATGTCTTTAAAAATCAACGCTTCAGGTTTTATTTCTATAAAAAAATAGACCGCTTTCTTTCCTTTAATGAATTCGCGGCTCAATTCGGTTTTCCCGACCCTGCGGCGGCCGTAGATCACCACAAGGGATGATGAACTTGAGCTGTAAATATCCTCCAATGTGCGAATTTCAGTCTTTCGGTTGATGAAGCCTACCATAGAGTAACATACTGTTCAGTTTGTATATAAGAATTATGGTTCAAGCGAATAACACCTTACAGTACGGATGACAGGCGCTTTGTTCCGGCTGTTTAGAAGACGTTCGTAATAAAGCGAGTTTATCTGGCGCTCAAGGGCGCGGACGCTCCAGTTCTGCTGCGCCGCTTCCTGGATATAATAAGACAGGGCATTCTTATTCTCAATCTGCAGGAGCATTTTGTAGTGCCAGAAAAAAGGCTGTTTTGTCTTTTGGAATTTTATATATAAAAATCCAACGGTTTATTGATGCTATAGGTTCTCAAGGAACACACTTGAACTGGCAGATATCGGGCTCTTTGATCTCACTGAGATGAAAGTCATAAAGACTCCGGAATATTTGTATCCTGTTGTTGAACTCAGGATGTCATCACGACTTTACCCGACTCGCCAGACTTCATAGCCTCAAATCCCTTCTCAAATTCATCCAGCTTTATCCTGTGCGTTATCACAGGAGATGGGTCGAATTTCCCGGATGAAATAAGCCTGGATGTAGTTATCCATGTATCCCAGATTTTCCTGCCATATACCCCTCGCACCGTGATATCCTTCATTACGAAATCTTTTGAGATGTCGATACTCACATCTTTTGTCGGCAATCCCAGTATAGAAGCACGACCCGTTGGTCGCAATGATTTGAGACCCTGATTTAGGGCGTATCCACTTCCTGACATCTCAAGGAAAACATCGGCTCCCCTGCCGCCAGTCAGAGCAAGTATCTCTTTCACAGGGTCTTTCTCATGCCTGTTGATAATAACATCTGCACCCATCTTTTTCGCAATATCAAGATGCAGACCTGAGCCCGCGACCGAGATTATACATGTTGCGCCAGCTGCCTTTAAGATGCCGATGGCAAACAGAGCCGTTGGGCCGCCCCCGAAAACCGCGACCGTCTTTGCGGTCACATCGTTACTGAAAACCGTGTACACACTATTCCCGATTGATTCTTGAAGTGTGGCTATCTCAAATGGCATGTCGGGAGGATTTTTCCAGACATTTGTTTCCGGGATGACCGCATACTCGGCAAAGAATCCATCCACATCCACTCCGAAGAACTTTAGATTTTCACAGATATGCATATTTCCCATCCTGCACTGCATACATTTGCCGTCAAAGATGTGTGACTCAGCCGATATGAGGTCACCTTCCTGGACAAGAGTGACCTCATCTCCGATCTCTACAACTTCGCCGCAGACTTCATGACCAATAGTCCTTGGAGGTTTGATCCTCCCTCCTGACCAGGGGTGTTCCCAGTTGTAGATATGGACGTCGGTACCGCACATGGAACATGCTTTTACCTTCACCAGCACTTCATGATCTTCTGGCACGGGAACAGAGATATCAACAATTTCCAGCCCCGGTCCTTCCTTTATCTTTCTTATCGCCTTCATAATACCCCATAAAAACTATTATAATTGTCATGTTGCACAATATATATAGTTTGTCAGGGATACATAATGAATGGGGCAAGAATGAATGACAAATAGAATGGATTTTTTAAAAGATCTGTTGCAGGACCTGAAGGAAAGGAACCTGTATTCAGAGCTTCCTGTACTTGGCACTGAACAGAAGAACCGTGTGGTGTTGAATGGAAAAGATGTTATCATAATGTGTACCAATAATTACCTTGGCTTTGCGAACCATCCACGTCTGCGGGAAGCGGCAAAAAAAGCCATAGATACATGGGGATTCGGAACCGGGGCAGTGCGGCAGATAGCAGGCACCATGGAGATACATATCCAGCTCGAGGAGATGCTTGCGAAATACAAGCGTACCGAATCTTCTCTGGTATTCGTCGCAGGTATCGCTGCGAACAGGGGCACTATTCAGGCATTGATGGGTGAAGAAGATGCCATTATCAGCGATGAGTTGAATCACGGAAGCATCATCGATGGGGTGAGACTTACCAAATCAAAGCGCATGGTCTATCTTCATCTTGACATGGCTGGCCTGAAAAAAGCGCTGGTTGATGCAAAAGACGCAAGAAGACGGTTAATTGTCACTGATGGGGTCTTCAGTATGGACGGGGATATCGCACCTCTTGATCAGATAGTTGAACTGGCAGAGGAATATGATGCTATGGTAATGGTGGATGATGCTCACGGCGATGGTGTACTTGGAAAGGACGGGAGGGGCATCGTTGAGCATTTCGGGCTGGAAGGGAGAGTGGATATCGATATGGGTACTCTCAGCAAAGCTTTCGGATGCCTGGGCGGCTATATCGCCGGGAATAAGGATCTCAGGGACTATCTGATCCACACAGCTCGAAGTTTCATTTTTACCACAGCCCATCCCCCGGCAGTGGCTGCTGCGACAATGGAAGCTATTATGATGATACAGGATGAGCCGCAGCATCTTCGGCAACTCTGGGAAAATACCCGATACTTCAAAAAAGGCATGAGTGACCTGGGATTCGATATCGGGCACAGCCGGACGCCCATCACTCCTGTCATGGCAGGTGAAAGCAGAACGGCGATGGAACTTTCCAGACTGCTTTTTGAGGAAGGACTCTTTGCCAGGTCAATAGTTTTCCCTCTGGTAGCCAAAGACAAAGCCCGCGTGAGGATTAACGTAACAGCGCAGCATACGAAGGAAGATCTGGACGAGGCTCTTGCGATTTTTGAGAGGGTTGGAAAAAGAATGAAATTGATTTAAGAAGATGAAAAAAGAAGTGCTCCCCGAGTTCAATTTTGTGAGGTTTGCCATCCCGAGGCTCAGGTATGAGAAGCGGGATCTGGATTCAGTGGCTGAGGCTGTGGAAGTTCTGTATG
This sequence comes from Methanobacteriota archaeon, assembly GCA_043810475.1. Taxonomy (GTDB): domain Archaea; phylum Halobacteriota; class Methanosarcinia; order Methanosarcinales; family Methanoperedenaceae; genus Methanoperedens. The sequence goes on from JBDROC010000111.1 coordinate 8,981, forward strand.
AAGACAGGGATAAGATACCGTCGGTAAGGGTGACGTATGGGAGGGAGCTTCCAATGAGGCATTTCAAGGCGAGGTTTGAATTCAGAAAGTAGTCCATGAAAATGAAGATCTTCCCGAATTCTGGAGCGATCTGAGTGACGGAAAGGTCTTTTCCCAGGCAGCATGTTCGCTGAAAGACTAACCTTCAAGCACTCCCAGCAATCTTTCTATATCCTCATCGCTACAGCATTCTGTCACGCAATAAAGCGCAGCATTTCCAAGTTCAGGATACCATTTCTTAAGAGAAAAACCGCCAGTTGTCCCATGTTCAAGGAGCTTCTTGTTTATCACTTCAGGATCATCCTCAGATACTGCCACAAATTCCCTGAAATGATGTGAATCAAAAAGCGGCGCTTTCCATCCTTTGATACCATTCATCTTTCCTGCAACCCCTTCCGGCTTTTTTACGAGGTATGACCCGAGTTCCGATAGTCCCCCGGCACCCATCCATGCAATATAGACCGTTGATGCAAGGGCATTCAATGCATGATTGGTGGTGATATTAGAAGTGGCTTTCTGCCTCCTTATATGCTGTTCTCTTGTCTGGAGCGTCAGGACAAAACCCTGTTTGCCCTTTACATCATGCGTCTCGCCCACAAGTCTTCCTGGCATGTCGCGGACATATTCTTTTTTGCATGCTATCACTCCTAGCTGTGACCCTCCGAAGCTGACCGGATTTCCTAAAGACTGAGCATCACCAATAACGATGTCAGCATCGAACTCTGCCGGGGGTCGAAGCACGCTCAGCGAGAGCATGTCAGTTCCGAAAACGAACATGCTACCGGCTTCATGCGCAAGCTTTGACACTTCTGGCGCTGTTTCATCTATCACACCAAAAAAGTTAGGGCTTTCCATATAGATCATGCATATATTCGCATTTACGGCGCTCTTTAGCTTTTCAATATCGATCTGACCGGTCTGTGGATCGTATCCCACTTCGATGACCTTCATACCCGCGCCTTTAATGTAAGTCTTTAAAACCTCCACTCTTGCAGGATGAGTGGTTTTCGGGATGATTATGTCACGTCTGTCTTTTTTAATGCGCGCCGCCATCAGCGCTGCTTCGCCCAGGGAACTCGCCCAGTCGTACATCGAAACATTGGATACGTCCATGCCCGTAAGCTGGCATATGAATGTCTGGTACTCAAAAAGCGCACGCAGGAACCCCTGGCTTAATTCTGGTTGATACTGGGTATATGAAGTGAAGAACTCACTCCTAGAAATTATTGCTCTTACGGCAGCAGGGACATAGTGGTTATAGCAGCCCGCTCCCAAAAACATGGGATATGTTCTGTTCTGCCCGAGAATAGAGCTCATCTCTCGCACGACTTCATTCTCGGATCTTCCGGCAAAGGGTTCTTTCTCTTTGTACCGCACCTCTGCTGGAATGTCGGCAAAAAGTTCATCTATTGACGCCACACCTATATGCTCCAGCATCTGCTTTATCTCTGTTTGCGTATGCGGGATATAGGGCATCTTTTTACCTCATTTATTTAACCAGATGATCCATGAGTTCTGAATATTCCCTGGCATTGAGCAATTGATTAAGTTCATCCTTATTGCTCATCTTTACTTTGACCATCCAGCCCTCACCGTAGGGGTCGGAATTGATAAGTTCAGGGCTCTCTTCAAGTTTGCTGTTTACCTCTATGACCTCTCCGCTGACAGGTGAAAGTACGGCATTTACGGCTTTTGTGGACTCGACATAACCAAAATCCTTCTGGAACGTAAGTTCGTCCCCGACCTCAGGCAGTTCCACAAAAACCACACCCCTTAACTCTTTCTGGGCGTAGTCAGTAATACCGACTACGGCAATATTGTCCTCAACGCGCACCCATTCATGCTCTTGCGTATACCACAGCCCATCTCTGACATCCATTTTGGATCCATTCATTTCCTTCCCTCCAGAAAAGGTAATCTTACAACTATTCCATAATAGGTCTTATTTCTTATAACTATTCCAATCCTTGTATCAGGATATGCGTATTCAGGCTTTACATATCCGAGCGCGATGCCAACACCGAGCATGGGTGAGTTCGTCCCGCCTGTTACAATGCCAATTTTTTCACCACTGTTTCCAACTATGTCATATCCGTGCCTGGGTATCCCGCGCTCAAGTTTTATTCCAACAAGTCTCTTTGATACACCCTGATCTCTTATCTTGCGCAGCGCTTCCTTTCCAATGAAATTTTTTCTCCATTTAACTGCCCACTCAAGTCCTGCCTCGATCGGATTATTCTCATCCGCTATGTCAATTCCTGAAAGTATGTAGCCCATTTCAAGCCTCAGCGTATCACGGGCGCCGAGTCCCACGGGTTTGATATCTTTGCCTCCGGCTTCCATTATCGACTGCCAGAGAAGCCGGGCATCTTCTGAGCGTGAATATATCTCGAAACCATCCTCGCCCGTATAACCCGAGCGGGTGATAAATATGTCAATGCCAGCGACTTTTTTGTCAGCACCACTCCAGAATTTTATATCATCGAGGTTTTCTGCTAATGTTGAAAGTATCTTATTCGATCCAGGACCCTGGAGTGCAAGTGCTGCAGTATCGCAGGTAACATCCTCTATTTCCAATCCTTCAACTTTATGCTCTTCCAGCCATTTCATGAGAGTTTCTTTTCTGGAGGTGTTCGTTACGAGGAAATAATGGTCTTCTCTCCTGATAATGACGATATCATCAACAATGGTGCCGTCATCCCTGCATACGACCGAGTATTTCATGCCGTTGGGTCGGAGGTTTGATATGTCATTGGTGGAGATGTTTTGAAGGAAGTCCAAAGCCCTGGCGCCATGCACCTTCAATTTATTCATGTGGGACACATCGAAAAGTCCGGCAGAATCCCTGACCGCTTTGTGCTCCTCGATGATGCCCGAATATTCAACAGGCATCTCCCATCTGTAAAATCCCATCATCCTGGCGCCCAGACGGATGTGGGTCGAGTATAACGGCGTTCGTAGAAAACCTGTTTCCCCTCTGTTGCATGTCTCCGAGTTCATGATGTATTATCTGCTCGGTTTCATCTTATATTTATTTCTTGTAGGTATAATTTGACAAATTAACATCTTCAAAGAGCAGAATATGACCTGCCCAGGTTATCCGCAGGCATTTTAATATTAAGATGGCTTACGAGTTCAGATTTATCCGCCCATGTGAAAAACCGCTTTAGTTTGACTTTCGAAATTTCAACTGTTTCGATCAAACATTCGTTCTGCTTATCCATAATGTATCTATTCACATCGGTTTTATCCCACTTTTCGAGCGACTTGACCTTATTGATGTTCTTTAAAAATCTACTATAATCCTTTAGAGTTTTCTCTGCCGTGCCACTGATTTTGAGGTCATGGAGGAATTTATCGATGTTATTAACCATGTTACCTTATATGTAATTAATAAGTAATAAAGCCACGGTCTAAAAAATTTAACTTATTTCTCCTTACCCTTTAATATGATCCTGTCAATCGAGATCTTAGCGTTCTTGAGAGTGATCTTCACACTCTCGCCGCCTCCGAATTGCATCTGCGGCATCGCCGGCATTCCAGGTGGCATCGTCATAGTGGGCGCGGGAACTGACCAGCCGGGCGCCGATGCAGCCATACTTCCTGCTTTTTCAAGCGCCGCCTCAGCAGCCGCTTCTTCCTTCGCCCATCTTTGCGTCACAGGATGCTGCTTTTTCTCAAGGAAATCGCGCAGTGTCTTCAGGTCGGTCACTTCATTTTCAGTCGGAACCTTGTCAGCAAGATCGGGCGGGATATCAGCTTTTATCTTCTCTTTCAGGTTCTTGGGCATCCACACCACCCTGTTCCATCCCCCGTCAGGCTGTATGAACTTGGGCGAGCGGAAATAGTTCACCCCGACACCGAGGAAACCGATTATCTGCTTGCCCCCTCCCGTCTGTCCCGCCATCGTGGAGAAAGCAAGACCATTGGGCGCAGT
>JBDROC010000112.1:0-2515 GCA_043810475.1 Methanobacteriota archaeon
TAAATTTCGGAAGTAAATCAAAGGTAACAAAGCTCAATACCACAATTGCGATAGATCCGGAAATTTTGCAGAAAAAACTTGCTGAATTAAGGGATGGGGACGTGAACGTGAACGCTGCGTTCACCATTCTGAGCATTGAACCCCGTGAGATAATAACAAAAGACGGAAGCAAGAATATACTGAATGGGATCGGCGCAGATGATAAGACAAAGGCTCCTTTCACTTCATGGGTACTGCTGCCAGAACTTGTGGCTGGCAACACGATAGATGTAAAAAATGCCTATGTGCGCTCATTCCGGGGCGTCCCCACACTGCATATCAATGAGAACAGCAAGGTAACAAAGCTTGAAAAGAGCATCGAGTTCAAAGAGCCGAAAAAGTTCATGATAAGGGATATCATTGAAAGTGAAGGGGCTTTTGATGTAGTTATCGAAGGGAACATTCTCTCCGTGAGACCGGGTTCCGGGTTGATAGCCCGGTGTCCTGAATGCTCCCGCGTCATCCAGAAGAGCATGTGCAGGGTACATGGCAAAGTGGAGGAGAAACTGGATATGAGGATCAAAGCCATTATCGATGATGGGACTGGTGCTATGACACTTGTTCTGAACGCCGAACTGACGCAGGCGCTTAGCGGGATAACAATTGAACAAGCAAAAGAAATTGCAAAGGCAGCGATGTCCCAGAATGCAGTGGAAGAAGAAGTGAAAAAGAAACTGCTGGGAAAAATGCTGACTGCAAGAGGCAATATGTCAAAAGGTGAATACGGCATCATGCTCGTAGCTACTAAGGCCAGGGAATCTCATGAACAGATCAATGAAAGAGCATTAGAGCTTCTTTCAAGGGCAGGGCAACATGGATAAGATACTTGACAGGGAAGTAGCGTGGCGCATTTTTGCGTGGGAATTCAACAGGTCAACTCTCCACATCAGCGAAGGCGATGAGAGGGCGCCGAACTATATCATTACCCCGACTGGTGTTAAATGCAACCGCCTGTTCATTGTCGGTGTTGTAACCGAGGTAGAGAACATCGGGAAGGATAATAGCCTGTGGCGGGGGCGCGTAGCTGACCCTACAGGTGTATTCACGGTATATGCAGGACATTACCAGCCAGAGGCTGCAATTTTCCTTTCTGAGCTGAACATCCCGGCATATGTTGCAGTAGTGGGAAAGGCAAGAAAATTTGAGCCTGAGGATGGAAGCGTGTACACATCGGTAAGACCTGAAGAGATGAACAATGCTGATGAAAAGCTGAGGGACCGATGGGTGCTTGATACCGCAGAGCGCACACTTGAAAGAATAAAGTATATCGAGGATGCATTAAGTTCAGGAAAGTCAGGGAATGATCTTAAAGAATATCTGATCGGAAAAGGGACAAATGTCGTTCTTGCTGACGGCGTTACAAAGGCGGTTGAACATTATAAAAACCTGGATAAGACAATTGCAGAACTCAAAAATGCTGTCATACATGCTATAGAGGCGGTTGCTTCTGATAGGGAAAAAAAATTGGTTGAAATAAAAACGCCTCCAGAAACAGACGAGGCTGTTGCCGTAGAAGAGAATGCGAACCCCGAACTCATAGAGCCAGAAACCTTGCCAAAAGAAATAATCGCAGGTATAATCGATAAACTGGATACAGGTAAAGGAATATCCTATTCCATAGTGGTAGAGACCGCCCAGAAAGTTGGAATTGACCCTGATATCGTGGAATCGGGTATTAAAGAGCTCATGGACGAAGGGCGGTGCTATGAGCCAAAGATCGGGGTACTGCGGAAAGTCTGAAAATGATAAGCCCTTTGGTGGACGAACCCGCACTCGTGGTGGAAAATACTATCAGGACGCTTGTAATTGCAGATATTCATCTTGGCATCGAATGGGAACTTTACCATAGTGGCATCAATATCCCGAGCCAGGTGGAAAAACGCACTTTGCGTATCAGGGAATATATCAAAAAAGTCGCTCCTGAGAGGATAGTGCTGCTTGGCGATATAAAACACAATGTACCCAGGACTTCATGGCAGGAAAAACAGGAAGTTCCGGCATTCCTTGAGGAACTTGCAGGTTTTGCACCTGTTGATATCGTGCCAGGGAATCATGACGGCGATATAGAAAGGCTTATCCCAAAAAATGTTACCATGCATGGAATGAGGGGATTTGTGCTTGATGGTGCGGGCTATTTCCACGGTCACACATGGCCTGATACCGCCCTTCTTTCGGTATCGCATGTGGTCATGTCCCACAACCACCCCACGATAAGGCTCACGGATGCACTTGGGCACGGTGTTTCCGAGCCAGTCTGGATACGTACCCGTTTTATAGAAAAAGCCATCATGGAGCACTATGGGGATACAGAGTGGAATGACCCTGAGGTCATAATAATGCCTGCATTTAACGAATTATGCGGTGGGATACCGTTCAACGAATCCATCCATGAAGAGTTGCTGGGACCTGTTTTTGCAAACCACGCAATTGAGCTTGAGAAAGCCCGCGCGTTCCTGCTCGATGGGACAGACCTGGG
>JBDROC010000113.1:0-3665 GCA_043810475.1 Methanobacteriota archaeon
GCTGTTCTGCTTTTCAATATCTTTCTTCTCTTTCTATTTCCTGCCATTATTTCACCTCATTTCTCTTTCTTAATCTTGATTTCAAGAATGCCATTTTTAAAGGATGCCGTTTTAATCCTGCTTCCATCCGAAACCGGAATATCTCTTTCGATATTGCCTTCCGGAGTTCTTGCAGTGATTGTCAGGATGTTATCGATTATCTTGAAGTCTATATCTTCTTCTTTGACAGAAGGCATCTGTGCAACGACTGATATGCAGTCGCCTTCATCAAAAACATCAATCACTGGTTCTTGGGACTCAAAGTCATCTGGTGTAATCAGTTCTGGATCCGCAATGCCGCTTTTGATCGAATAGATATGGGATTTGGGGCGCTGACGGGGATGAAAACCCCTTCTCAAGGGAAAATCCATGGCTTCGATTCCAAGCTTTACAGAATAGTTGTATGCCGCCTTTGAATCGAAGGGTCCTTCAAGCTCTCCTGATACGGTTCTCATGGTCTCTCCCTTTTTCTCCATCTCCTCAAGGAGCTTTAAAAAGTCCCACAGAGCTCTGGTAAATCCTTTATATTCCTGCGCAGGCAGTTCTTCCAATGTCTTTTCCTCCATCATCTCGCTCCCAGTATATCTGTCCTGACCTCAAGATTCATCTCTTCTCCCTGTTCAGCCTGCCTGAGCTTTCGCATCAGTTCAGCATTTGTTCTTTCATATTCTTCGCTGGTTATCTCCCCAAACTCGAAAAGCATCCTGTTCTCCTTTATTTTGCTCTTGATTTTTTCAGGATTGTAAAGCTCTTTGTGGGCAAAATTCTTTATCTGCTCGATTGTCCAGAGCGTATCTATCCCGGGAATCGAGATTCCCAGTTGTCGGAGCAGAATATCATCCATTATGAACATTATCTGAATCCTCCCCTCCGCCTGGATAGGATATGTATATCCACAAAATTATATGGCGCCCACGGTCCGCTGTACTGGGTTTTTAACTCCTGGTACTTATTTCCAAGCTGCTCCACCTCACCTGAGAACTCATCTATTTTATCCCTGTCAACAAGGAAGGATGCATTCAGGAGCAGGCGCTCACTGAACAGCTTTAGCTCCTTTGAATCGAAAGCTTTACGTTTGAGATTCTCAAGGAAATCTGTTCTGCACTGCTCTACTCTTCCATTCAACGAAGACTCATCTTTTGGCTGAATTACCTTGACACCGAGCTCCACCTTATTATCCACAACCTTCATGGCTTTTTTTATGGCTTTATATCCTGCGCTCATTGTCACCTGAATCAGTTTCTTGTTTTTGAACACCATGCCGTAAGCCACGGGAAGCACACTGTGCTCTTTCATCACCTGCCCGACGATCTTTTTGTGGAGCTCAACTTCTTCATCATTTACCTCATATTTTTTCACAGGTGCGCTGCTCATCACAGGCGCAAAATCCCTGTACTCCATTGTGTAAACTTCCTCTCCTCCAAAACCGATGTTTCCAAAGCTCTTTCTTTCGCCCGGAGATGGGATTATGCAGTAGACATATCTCCCCATACCATGCTCACCTGCACTCATATTATGTCCACCTCTCTTGATTTCAAAAAGCCGTTTATGAATTCGTTTGTTAGACTGTGCTCTTCAAGTATGCGCTGGATATTTGCTTCGCTGCCCCTTGCTGGTTTATATACCTTCTTTTTAATGCTGCATTCGCATTCCAGTAACCCCTCTTTCTTTAACCTGTGGAGAAGGGGGTATATGGTTCCCGGGCTCAGCAGTACGTTGAAATTCCTGTGGACTATATCTTGAATATCTATACCGCACATGGGTTTGCCGGCAATCAGCGCAAGCACGACCATGTCTAAATACTCCTTGACATACCGCTCGATCGTAGCATCCGCAACATCCAATTTTTCGCCGGATAAAACGGTGATATCCGGAGTATTGAGGATGAGCCTGTCGTGGCTTGCTGCAAGTTTCTGGATTCTTTCAGGCGGAAGCCGGGAAAGGTCGTACATGCATAGCGCAATGCTATTTTTATTTTCATTCAGGAATTCTTCCAACCTTTGATGAACACAAAGATTTTCATCCATATAACTCATATCCATGATTATTCTCAGCCTGCCGCCCATGTTTTTCAGGATATCTATATTTTCCGGACGAATGACCGACAGGTTAGCGCTTTTTTCAAATATGTTCATTATTAACTCAGGCTGCTCGTCGGTTACATACAGCAGTTCCTCGCCATCACCGGACATGGCAAAGAACGACGACTGGACTGCATATTTGTTCATATGCGAAGTGTACAGGAACAATACGTGCTGGCGCAGAGCCAGTGACCCGGTTAAAATTGCATCTATGCCAGAGGGTGATTTTTTATTCAATTCATTACCTCCAGCTTATTTTTCTTGCATGGTTAGTGATTATCGCAGAAAGTTCGCCTGACTCTTATTATCACGCCTCTTCTTCCACAACCATCTCACCCCGATGGCGCATCCCGACCCGTTTATATCCTGTGAAATCCAGGTCACTGGTAAGTTTGACTTCATATGTGCTGAGAATGTCCTGGGTATCAGGAATTGCTTTTCTCTCAAGCACCTCTGCCAGTACCTTCCATTCTTCGCCTTCTTTGGTCACGCCTGTAATGCTCTCTGGTTTCTTGTTCAAAATGCTCTCTATATGGACAGACGCTTGCTGGCATATTTCTTTTATATTTGTATCTTTAATATTTTTTGTCATGTCATTTCCTCCTATGGGATGTAGATGATACGTCCCTCTTTTTCGCCGGGAACCACCTCTATGGTTTTCCCTTTCCATTCACTTATTCTTTCTTTCAGGTTGTATCCTTTCACATTCTCGGCTATACCATAATATTTAAGGAAGGATGCCAGTCTATGTCGTCTTGCCCGGCTTCCGTCCTTGCTTATGCTCTCCTGATCAAAGCTTCCGTCAGGCTTGAGACAGAAATAGAATGTGTGGGTTATTGTGTCTCCGCCTTCGGTTTTCGCTGTTACAACAACAGCATCTGTGTCATTGAACTTTAGACCCTTTGGTTTCCTGGTGAAAAGGTCGTATATGTCATGGATGCTTGCCTCTTCGATGACTGCCTTGAGCTTTTCCATAAAATTCTCCTATGTCAACTCAGCAAGAGCGTCTTTCACAAAGGCTTGTTTCTCCAGCAGGTCTGTAAGTGAACTTGTTTTTGTTGCCATTACGTCAATGCAGAGCTGCTCGAAATTTACATTGCCCTGACCATTTAAGGCTTTCAGTCCCTTGCCAATCATTATGCCTGTTCTTGTTCCGAGTTTCTGGGCGTCCGGCAGTTTATCTCTTAATGACCTGACAACGCTCACTATCTTTTTGACATCACGTATCGGCAAGCCGGTATGCGCATGGACTATCTTTACCTCTGTATCAAAACTGTAGTAGTTCATGTATATGCCCACGAGCCTGTCGAGCAGGGCATCCTGCGGTCTGTGGACTCCTGCATATTCAATGGAGTTGCTTGTAAGTATGGCATTGAAGTCAGGATGCACCTTGATATATCTCTCCTCGCCGAACTTCGTAGGTAGTTCAAGGATGCCCTCTTCAAAAACGGACAGCAGGATATTGTTTGCCTGGGGTTTTGTGCGGGAAAACTCGTTATATACCAGTGTATAGCCGTATTTGCATGCAAGAGCCAGCGGATTGTC